>JBAPZS010000225.1:0-5170 GCA_049285355.1 Candidatus Cybelea sp.
TGCCAGCCTTCGATGGCGTCTAACATTTTCTAACGGAGCGGTCGGAAAAGGCCGGAACTAGACGGGATCGGCCGGGATCCAGAGTCGCGAAGAAGCCTTGCAAAATAATACGAATCGGTAACGGACGGAACTCTCCGGAACCCCCGAGCATTGGTTCGAATCCCGCTGAGGCTATTTTTTTCGTCCTTTATTTGCAAGAGTTTTCGCGACACCCTCAGCCTACTTTGCTCTGTGCGTACGCAGAATTGCTGCGAGCTCCACCGATCGTGACCGTTCACACCTTTCCGTTCTCTGGACGTTTGAATGCGAAGTCGATCGTTCTTGGCGACCGATCACGGAGCGCTGCGCGGGCGCTTTCGACCGGCTCGGCTTCGTGACAGCCGGCACCGATCTTGCCCGCGAACGAGCCCTCCGCGTCAACGAGTAGGGACGTACCTGAAGAACCAGGCGCGGCTTGCCGAGCCCCTACCAGCGAAGCGACCCCGCAAGGAAGTCCGCCCCGTAGCCGTTTAGCAATCTCACCGTAGCCTAAAACGTCCCCGGCCAGTCACCAAAGCATCGGGCCGTGCGTTGAAGGCGGCAAACCGATAATGGATTGGAAGATCTTTCGTACCGTCGCTGCGCTGATTGCGCTGCTGGGAGGCTCGCTTGTGCTTGGTGCCGCATCGCCCACCGCGCCTGATTGCTGCGCGATCGTAGAGATACGCCAATATACGCTGTTTCCTGGGCAGCGCGACGTGCTCATCGACCTGTTCGATCGCTACTTCATCGATCCGCAGGCCGATGCAGGCATGACGATCATCGGTGAATTTCGTGTGCTCGACGACCCAAACCGTTTCTTTTGGATACGCGGGTTCCGGAGTATGGAAGCGCGCGGAACGAGTTTACCCGCATTTTATCATGGGGCGATCTGGAAGATGCATCACAGTGCTGCCAACGCAACGATGGTCGACTCCGACAACGTGCTCTTGATGCGCCCTGCAAGCGAGCGGTCGGGCTTGCCGATCCTGCGCGGGCCTGGCGCGGATGCGCCCGAAAAACAGGGCCTATTGGTTGCGACGATCTACCATCCGGAGGCTCCAGTCACGGGCGATTTCGTAACGTTATTCGAACACCAGATTCAGCCGCTCGTCGAGCGTGCCGGTGCAAAGGTGATCGGTTCGTATGTTACCGAGGCGAGCGCGAACAATTTCCCAGCGCTTCCCGTCCGCCCGATCCAGAGCTTCGCGTGGTTTGCTTGCTATTCGGACGAAGCCGCGTACGAACGCTCCCAGCGTGAGGTGACGCAGGACCCGCTGTGGGGTGCTATCAACCAGCGATTTGCAGAACTGAAGAACTACGCGCCGCCGGAGGTGTGGCGATTGGCTCCGACCTTACGCTCGCGCTTGTGGTGCTGATGGGTCCAAAGCGATGCAGCCTTCTTCGATCAGGTGGGTTCGTTCTTCTCCGCGTGATTTGAGCGTCGTCGTGAGTATCGCTGCGACGAAGGCCATGGCGCAAAAGGCTAAATCGCCCCTAATATGTTCGTTTCGTCGGATTCATCCGGTGGATACGGATTACCAAGCATCCTAACGACGATTCCCGAAGGCTCATTCGCTGAAGAAAACTAGGTCGAGCTTAAGTCCGATCGCTGCGAACTCAACCACAAGTGCGAAAGCGTAGGGCGGTCATGATACGAAGCGTAGGCGCACTCCTCATAATGGCAACACTGACCGGCTGGCCTACGCCGCCGCCGGCCATTCCTCCATCCCCGCGACCGACGAGTACTTCGCCCATACGGTGGTCGACCCTTATCGGAATCTCGAGGAGCTCGACAATCCGACCGTAAAGAATTACATACGTGAGGAGACCACTTATACGCGCTCGAACGGCCTGCAAGCGCGAACGATGCGCGTCTGATGGTCGCCGACGCACGTGGAGGCGCGATGCGTCGGCTCTTACTCGATCCACAGGAGCTCGCGGAGCGCCCGGGTTCTAACGTACACCTTTCGCTGACGGACATAACGCCTTCTCCGGACGGTAAATTTGTCGCGGTCGGCGTCGTGCCAAGCGGTTCAACAAACGAAATGAGAACGCGCATCGTTAGCGCGTTTGCAGGCAGCATCGGCGAGCCGGCGACCCGTTCTGTTACTTGCTGAGTATGGCGCTGGCCACGGACTTCGGACGGCGACGCGTAACCAGGTGGTCGATCTGATGACCGACGAACTGAGTTTTCTGCTCTGGCAATGCGGGAGCCCGCTTTCTGCCGGCGTTGCCCAGCAGGTATTCTAAACAGATTCGATCGCCCTAGCGCAACCGGAATAGTTCCCTGGCTTGGGCATCCCGTGTCACAATCGTGTCACGTTTGGGCAGAAAAGGACCGTTTTGGACAGGAACCAGAGAATTTGAAAAAAACCTACAGGGTACGGCTTTTCAGTATTGGGCGGGAGCGGCCTACGAAACCAGGCCAGCTCCACCTACATTTGCTCACGGTTTGCTCGCCTTGCCAAACCCCACCGCGAGCGCTATCTTAAGGTCGCGACCCAAATGGTCGGGTCAGTGGAGGACGATACGATGATGCGTCACCCTCAAGCTTTCAAACCCTCCGCAACGATCCTTTTGCTCGCCGCACTCGTCGTGGTGCCAGCGGCTACGAGCGGCGTTGCGCTGTCTCAGGCGCCGACGGTCGTGACCGGTGACTTCGATGGTTGCCCGGTTACCGGTTCGGGTGGCGACCCGGCACTAAATAGTCAGAAGAATCGAAGCGCTGCGCCGGAGCAAACGTCGCCGACCACGATTGCGCAGATGACGCAACTGACCCCGGTCCCTGACAGCGACGGAAAGACGCGCAGCGACTGGCCGGCCGATGTTCAGAATTCAATCAACAACCAAGAACGCCAAGGCGCCGTGCTCACTGGTTACGTAGTCAAAGCGATCGCCGAGGGGCCGGAGTCGTGCAACTGCGAGTCGGCGGCCGCCAACGATCACGACGTGCATATCTACGTCGGCAACGATCCCGATGCCACCGCCGGAGGATCGGTGATTGTTGAAGTGACGCCGCGCTGGCGTGCCGTTAATCCGTCATGGAATGCGCAGAACTTAAAGGCGCTGGCCGAATCCGGTATCGAGGTTCGATTCACTGGCTGGATGATGTATGATCAGGAACACTGGGACATGATCGACAAGAACCAGCGCGCGACGCTGTTCGAGATTCATCCCGTAACGGGCATTCAGGTTCAAACGCCGGGAGGTTGGGTCAATCTCGCCGACTATCAGTTCCCCACGCAATAAACGAACGGACGGTCGCGCTCCATCCCGAGATCGCGCACCTTAGCCTGGTTCCGTCGCGTCAAGCGCGTTACCAAAGCTGAGTGGGTACTAATCGGGACGTGTCGTGATGGCTCTAGCGATTTTGGTACGCGAGCCGACAGTGTCAGGAAGGCAGCGGTTATGCGAGTATTAGTGATTGGAGCCACTGGGGCGATCGGCACTCGGCTCGTTCCGCGGCTACGCGACCGGGGTCACGACGTAGTCGGTACTTCCCGCTCGTCGAGCAAGTTACCATACCTGCGCGCGCACGCTGCCGATGCCATCGTTCTGGACGCATTGGATGCGCAGTCGGTCCGCGAAGCGGTTGCGGCCGTGCGCCCCGACGCGGTCGTCTATGAAGCGACGGCGCTTGCCGAGTTGAGCGATTTCAAGCATTTCGACCGCAGTTTCGCTCAAACGAACCGGCTGCGCACGGAAGGCGTTGACATCATAATCGCCGCTGCCCAGGGGGCCGGAGTGCGACGAATCGTTGCGCAAAGCTATGCTTGCCACCGTTACGCTCGCGAGAGCGGTCCGGTCAAGACCGAGGACGATCCCCTCGATCCAAACCCGCCCGCCGCGATGCGTGAAACTCTCGCGGCGATGGCACATCTGGATCGGGCCGTGACTGGCGCCGGCGGGATTGCGTTGCGTTACGGTAGTTTCTACGGCGATCCGCACGACGGAATGGTTGAAGCCGTCCGGGCAGGGAAGTTTCCGATCGTCGGTAATGGCGCAGGCGTTTGGTCGCACATTCACCTCGAAGACGCCGCCTCCGCCACGGTACTTGCGCTCGAGCACGACGGCCCTGCTGTCTACAACATTGTCGACGACGAGCCCGCGCCAACACGGGTTTGGCTGCCGGAACTGGCGAGAATCGCCGGCGCTAAGCCTCCGCAGCATCTTCCCCGTTTTGTCGCGCGGCTCTTCGCCGGCGATGCTGTTGTCATTATGGCGACGGAGTCACGCGGCGCATCGAACGCTAAGGCCAAACGCGAGCTCGGCTTCACGCTCAAATATCCGAGTTGGCGCAAAGGCTTCACAGTCGCGTATGCCGAGCCGCGCTAAGTCGAACGTCTCGGGCGTGGACGCGCACGTCGCTAGCCGCCGAAACGGCTATCGGATCGCGAGCTCGAGGCGTCGGAAGACGATTGCGCCACTGCTCCCAGTAGGCCGCAACGACGAGAAGGAGCGCGGCGATTCCGGGGATGGTCGAGAGCCCGAAGGCTATAGTGTCCCACTCGTGAGACACGCTGGCCGTTCCAAACATTATCGTAGGCCGCGGAGGAAGCCGCCCCTAGCATCGACTGCCTGCGGCGCGGGGGACCGGCGCGCATGAACCCGGTCGAATGGCCCGGAGGTAAACCATACGTCCAAGCCCGCTTTTGCGACGATGGCACCGGCAAGGAGACTGAGAACGCCTGTTTCCATTTCACGACACCTGTAGCCTTTCTATACTGCTGTTGCTTACAGTACAGCTGTCGCTAAACGGAGTCAAGAGACAGAAAGCTCGGAGTGTTGCCTAACCGTACAAGCGCGAGAAATTGACGCCGAAGCGCTAACTCGCCGACGCGGCGACTCCGTCGTAGAGAGCATCGACGATTTGACGCACCACGCCATCTGCGGGGTCCTTGCGGCCGCCGGCGCGCCATCGCATGGCCGAGCCAACGAGTGCCGTACTGACCAGATGCGCGATGCAACCGCTGAACCTCGGAGCCAGGAACGCGCTTACTTCGGCTTCCATCGCACGCTCGAACTGCGGCTCGAAGTCACGATCGATCTTGCACTTTCGATGCGCGGTCACGAAGCTGAACACGTTCGTCCCGACGGTCAAGAGATCCGAGCGCGCGTCAGCCACCATTGGGTCACCTTCCGAGAGGCG
>JBAPZS010000226.1:0-4215 GCA_049285355.1 Candidatus Cybelea sp.
GTTTCAGACCGAGCTCACCGACAAGCAACGCGAGATCGCGGGTCCGCTCTTTCAGCGCGCGCAGTTGGCCATCGCAGCGGTCAGCGCGACGCGCAACCTGTCGGTGGTCGTGGATAAGCGCATCGTAATCTACGGCGGCCAAGACATTACGAAGGACGTCGAGACGTTATTCGGCGGCGCGCAGGCAATCTCGGCGCCGGCGAGCTCCCCGCCGCCGTCCGAGATCGGTTTCGTCGACCAAACGGTGCTCGACGGAATCCCGAAGGTGCAATCTGCAAACGCGGAGATGGCGCAGTTCGAAAGCACGGAGCGGCAGCTCTATGCCTCACGGTTGGCGCAGGCGAAGGTCGAAAGCGATAGGCAGCAGATTCTAGCGCAGTTCAACAAGACGATCGCCGACAAGCAGGACCAATTGCTCAAGCCGCTTGTCGACGAGACCAAATCGGCAACTGCGGAGATCGCGCGCCGCAAGAAGTTGCTGCTCGTCGTCGATCGCGCGGACGTCGTCTACGGGGGCATGGACATCACGTCGGATGTCCAGAACGAGCTCGCGAAGTAAGGCAGGGAACTTTCCAAAGATGGCGGTCGCGCTCTGCGCCGCCATCGTTTCGTTGTGTGCCTGCGGTGTCAACGTGCACTCGCCGTCGGTGCGCGGAACCGGCTACGTTCGGCTTGAAGAGGTCGTGAAGCGGCATCCGCTTTACTCCCAGTTATCCCAACTCGACGACGCGATTGCTGCGATTACGCTTCAGTCGGCGGCTCCGGCGGTTCCGCTAGGAGCGCGTCAGATTGCGGCACAGACGGGCGAACTGAATCGAGAGCTCCGGGCGGCACAGGATCGCGCGAACAAAATTCTCGCCCAAAAGCAGCACGATTATATCGGGCGCGAACAGCAGGCGCTGACTGCAGCTCTGACTGCGGCCGGAGTTCCCGGCGCCGGTGCGATCGCCGCCCAGCAGATGAGCGGCGCGTCGGCCTCGCAGGCGCAGGAGGCGACGAGAGCGGCAAATGCCGATCTGCAAGCTTACCAGCAAAGTGTCGTCGCGCAGAACAATGCGGCGACGACGTCCGTCGCCAATCAATTTCAAGCGCAGGCGTCGCAAAAGTACCGCGCCAAAGCCGAGCAGCTACAGCAGAACGAGACGGATCTCTCTTTGAGGCTGACGCAGGAGAATGCCGCGTCGCGCCTGGCGATAAAGATGAGGCTCTCGAACCTTGCGATGGATCCGGCCGCGCGTCAGCAGGCGCAAAGCCAGCTGGCAAGCCTCAACGCCAAAGAGAGCGCGCAGATGAGCGCCCAGCGCAATGCCGATGCGGCGACTTTGCGGGCTTACCGCGCGCAGTTGGATCGAGAAACGTCCGGTGCGATACGCGGACAGGTGAGCGCGATCACGGCGCAGACTCAGGCCAAGCTCGAGGAACATCGCAACCAAGTGGGATCTCAGCTGAGCAGCCTCCCCCCCGCGCCGGCCCAGAACTTGCCGCCCAAGGTTCAAGCGCAAATCGCTGCGATTCACAAGCAGTACGTCGGCGCATTTCAGGCGGATGCCGGCAAGACGATTGCCGAGTATAACGCTACGAAGGACGACCTAGACCGTCAGTTCGCCGCCCTGCACGGGGCGGACGTCGGCGCGACCGGCGCCGCGGCCAAGGAACTTGGCTCGCTGCAAAAGCGACGCAGCGACCTCTACCAACAGATCGTCGAGCAGGTCGAGCGCGACGCGACGCGCATCGCGAAAGACCGTGGGTTCACGATCGTCTTCGTCAACGTCTTCGCCGCAGCGGGCGGCTACGATATGACCAATCAAGTCATCACCGACGTCGAAAGCCAACACGAGTGAAAATTTACAAACAACTTATCTTAGTATCCATCGCAATCATCGTCGCCGGCTGCGCGGCGCACGGTTCTATCGGACTTGTCGACGTTCAGCGGATCGTCAACAACTGGCCCGAGTACCAGAGCTACCAGAACCAGATGATGACCGAGGAGCGCTCGGTCTCCTCGCGACGAGAGAGCCCCGCACGTCGAGCGCAAGATGCGCTGACCCTCGAGCGAAAATATGCGAAAATCACCGATCAGCTCTCGCAACAGATTCGCGATGCCGCCGGCAAGATCGCATCGCAGAGTCAGTTGAAGTTGGTGCTGACCAGAGAGGGTATCGGCTACGGGGGCGTGGACATCACCAACGACGTGGAGAAAGCGCTCAACATTACGGAAAAGGCGACGCCGACGCCGGGCATCTGAGCGGCGCATGCTTGGAACGCTGAACGATCTCGCCGCCCGCGTCGGCGGCCGCGTCGTTGGGGACGGCAGCGTACGAATCGCGCGAGTCGCCGGCGTAGAAGAGGCTGGTGTCGACGCCTTGACGTTTGCCACGAACGAGACGTACCTCACCGCCGCGTGCGCCGGCAAAGCCGCGGCGGTCTTGGTTGACGAGTCGCTAGGCGCCCGGTCCTCTTCAAAGCCGCTGCTCGTGGTCGAACACGTCCGAGCCGCGTTAGCGCAGCTTCTCGAAGCGTTCGGTCCCGCTCGCCCTCGCGGACCATTTCGGCATCCCACCGCCGCAATCGCGCCGGATGCCCGGCTAGCCGGCGACGTTTACGTCGATGCGCATTCGTACGTCGGAGAGGGCGCAACCATCGGTCGCGGGAGCGTCATCGGCGCCGGCGCGTACGTCGCGGGCGGCGTCTCCATCGGCGAGTCGGTCTGGCTCAAACCAAACGTCAGCCTCGTCTCGGCCTGCATTATCGGCGACCGCGTCGTACTGCACGCGGGTTGCGTAATCGGGAGCGACGGCTTCGGCTGGGCCTTCGTCGACGGCGCGGCGCGGCGCATTCCTCAGGTGGGGAACGTCATACTCGAAGACGACGTCGAGGTCGGCGCGAACACCTGCATCGACCGCGCCCAAACCGGAAGCACCCTGATCGGAACCGGCACGAAGATCGATAATCTCGTTCAAATTGGGCATAACTGCCGGATTGGAAAGCACTGCGTGATCGCATCCTTGACCGGGCTGGCGGGCTCAACCGTGATCGGCGACTACGTCAAAGTCGCGGGCCAAGTGGGGTTCCGAGGGCACATGACCGTGGGATCGGGAGTCACCATTGCCGGAGGATCGGGCGTTTGGAGCGACGTCGAAGCCGGTGCGACCATTTCGGGAAACCCGGCGATCGATCATCGCGAAGAGCTTCGTCAAAAGGTCATGCTTCGTAAACTGCCAAAGTTGTTCGATCGTGTCGAGGCTCTGGAGCGCTCGTCTTCGCGCCAGACGTAAGTAACGCCCGATGATGCAAGCAACGTTGCGGGAGAGCCTTCGTTTCGAGGGCGTCGGGCTTCATACGGGAGCGCAGTGCCGCGTAGACGTACGCCCGGCACCGTCCGATGCCGGGCTCAGTTTTCTTCTCGGGAACACGCGCGTTCCGGCGACCGCGGAGTACGTCGTCGACACTTCACGCGCGACGGTACTGGGCCGCGACGGCGTAAGCGTCTCCACGACGGAGCACCTTCTCTCGGCCCTCTTTGCGATGGGCGTTAGCAACGCTGAGATTGTGGTCGACGGGCCGGAGATACCGGTGCGGGATGGAAGCGCCTGCGAGTTTGCCTCGGCGATAGCGCAATGCGGTTTGCTCGACCAGCCGGTGGCGCGAAGATTGCTCGAGCTCGAGGAGCCGCTGTTCGTTCGGGACGGCGACAAACTGATTGCGGCCGTCCCTGCAAGCGGCTTCAGCGTTCGCTTCATCGCCGACTTTGCACCGCCGATCGGCGCGCAGTACTTCGCCGGTGAGATCGACCCGCAGCGCTATCGAGAGGAGATCGCCGGCGCACGCACGTTCGTTTACCTGCACGAGGTACAAGCGTTACTGGCGCGAGGGTTGGCGCGGGGTGGAAGCCTGGAGAACGCGCTAGTCTTTACGCCCGACGGGCCGCTGCAGCCGCTGCGCTGGCCCAACGAGGCCGTGCGTCACAAAGCGCTCGATCTCGTCGGCGATTTAGCTTTGATTGGTGCGTGGCCGCAGTGCGAAGTCATCGCAATCAAGAGCGGTCACGAGTTGCACTGCTCGATAGCGAGCGCCCTGCGTACGCGACTGCGCGTGCCTTCTGCATAGGAGAGCGTCCTTGGCCGAACTCGACATCCGCCAGATCTTTGAGATTTTACCGCATCGCTATCCGATGCTTCTCGTCGACCGAATTCTCGAGTGCGAGCACATGGTACG
>JBAPZS010000227.1:0-7126 GCA_049285355.1 Candidatus Cybelea sp.
GTGCCCCGACACCCGGCGGACCGGTCGGCGGATTGGTTACCGCATAGACGTTCAGGGTGATCGGAACGGGAAACGTATCACCGGCTGTCGTCTGACAGTCGTCGGAATACCAGTGACCGCTCTCGCAGCCCCACGAGCTCATCACGACCGCGACCTTCTTCAGCTTATTGGAGCTGTGCGTGAAGATGAGTCCGTCGCCGAACTCCTTGGTCGAGCAGCACTCAAAGCCTTCGCTCGAAATGTTGCTGCTAACCTTATTCCCTTTTAGGGTGACGATGCTGTCGTAGACGGTGTTTTTGTTAACGTGCATCGCGTGGACGAAAGCGCTGTTCGTCTCGGGATGAACCGTGTAAACCATGTGCTTCGATCGCGCCTGTGCCGGCGCAAAGGCGCTGCCGGACGACGAGACGTTACCGGCACCTGAGCACGCAGTCAACAAGACGGCGGCGGTAACGCAGGCTGAGATAAAAAAACCGTGCCCTTTAAAATGAGCTCGCATCAATGGGTCCTTCCTTTGTTTGGGGTTCCGACGCGCAAAAACGGCCGTCGGTTAACCCGGCTGACTTATCGGGTTCGCGGCTGCGCAGTTCGCACCTACAAAGTCATCTCACACAGTTTCTCACACAATCGCGCAGACACTAGGAGTGCGATGTGAAAAAGGCTCGCGGAGCTGCGCAGCACGATTGACGCGCTGCTAACCGCGACCCTTTTCGTCAAGAAGCTACTGACCGAGTTTAGCCTCGGTTCTGCCCTCTACTGTTGGCTAGCGTTGACCTGGATCTCGGGATGGTAGCCCGTCCAGCACGGTGAGTCGAGGATGAGGCCCGTGCCCGAGCCCGAGCAGTAGAACGCGGGGTCGCCGAAGTTCACGAAGACGCCGTTCGGATCGACGTTGGTGCCGACGAAACCGCCGTCGCCGTCGGCCGAGACGTTGAGCGAGTCGTATCCACAGCCGCCCGGTGACGTAAAGCACGGTGCGCCCTGGCCGATCGGATTGTACCCCGCATCACTGGTGTTGTACGCGACCGTGACGATGGCTTCGGCGGGCAGCGCCACGTTCAACGGCTTGAAGTTGAACCAGATCACGTCCGAAAGCCCATTGTCGCACAGTTTATCGACCGGACCCACGAACATGCCTAGATTTTGACCGGTGCAATGCACGTCGTCCTTCGACGGGCGATACGGAATGTTAAACGTCCTGGTCTGGGTAGCGATAACCGCGCCGGGACTCGCCAGAGCGCTTGACTGATTCGCTACCGCGTAGACCTTCAGGGTGATCGGAACGGGGAACGTATCGCCGGGTGTCGACTGACAATCGTCGGAATTCCAGTGACCGCTCTCGCAGCCGAACGAATTCATGACGACCGCGACCCGCTTGAGCTTGTTCGCGCCGTGCGTGAAGACCAGCCCGTCGCCGATCTCCTTGGTCGAACAGCAACCAAAGCCTTCGCTCGAGATATTGCTGCTGACCTTATTGCGGATCAGGGTGACGATGCTGTCGTAGTCCGTGTACTTGGTGACGCGCATCGCGTGAACGAAACCGCTGTTCGTCTCGGGATGAACCGCGTAAACCATGTGTTTCGACCGCGCCTGCGCGGGAGCGAACGCGCCGCCCGGCGATGAGGAGACGTTACCGGGGCCCGCGCACGCAGCCAATAAGGCGGCAGTAACGCATGCTGAAATGAAAAAGCCGTGTCTTTTAAGACGTCCTAGTATCATGTGTCCTTCCTTGCGATTCCACGCGGAAACGCAGCTGTATCTTGACGTAACGTGGAGGTAACGTTCTCAGCCGCTGTTCCGTTCCGGTTGTCCCCGCAAAGAGGCGCTGCTACTTACGTCGGTTTGCCTCCCTCTAGCGTGCAAATCGCCGTTCTTCCATGTCCAGCCCTCCTCGCTAGCTCGGGCGAACCCTTAGAACGCGCAGGGTGCTAGCTTGGGGTGGCCCACGGAGCTTCGCCGGCCTGAACGTTTTCGAACGCCTCGTTCGCTAGAGTGGCAACGTCACCACCGCGTCCTCATCTCGGCCCGCTCTCTTTTGGATAAAGGATTAACGTCGCTCATGAAGATCTCGATCTCGCTCGGGCATCTATTAGGCGGTTCTGCGGCCGCCGTACTAATCGCAGGTTGCAGCGCCGGCGCTACGCAGTCGGCATTCGGACCTCCCGTAGCGGCCCAGAGCGTCGCTCAAGCCGATCCCAGCTCATCGTTGTCATCCAGCGTTATGACTCTCGGGTTGCAAAGCAAGCTTACGATTAACGCACGTCCCGACGGTCAGCATTCGTGGATGTCTCCCGATACGAAAAAGAAAAAGCTACTCTACGTTTCGGATCCATCGACCGACGACGTGTACGTATTCTCGTATCCGGAAACGAAGCTGGTGGGAACCCTGACCGGCTTCAACGACCCGTACGGTCAATGCTCGGACAAAGCAGGCGATGTTTTCATCACGCAGCTCGAGGCGTTAAACGTCGTGGAGTACGCTCACGGCGGCAAGACTCCAATCAATACCCTAACCGTTTCCGGATATCCCATCGGCTGCTCGGTCGACCCGAAGACCGGCAATCTCGCCGTTGCCACGTTCGACGGCGTTAGCGCTCCCGGAGGCATTTTCGTATTTAAGCATGCCATGGGCAGCCCAACGGAACATAATGCGCCGAACATGTACTACTACGAGCCTCCGGCGTACGACGATCGCGGCAACCTCTTTGTCGAAACCCAGGAGCTCAGCTACGGTGGAGTGCACGTCGTCGAACTTCCTCACGGCCGCGACACGTTTAAGAGTCTTTTCCTCAACGTGACTATCAACTTCCCGGGCGGCGCGCAATGGGATGGCAGGTATGTGGCTCTCGACGACCAGCTCTTCGGCACTACGGTCGGTTCTGGAATTTACCGGGTCCAAGTGAAGGGTAACGTTGGAACCGAGGTAAGCGAGTTCGCGCTGCCCGGTTCGTGCGGCAGTCCCGACGTGCTTCAGCCTTGGATACAAGGCTCCACTATCATTGCTCCGGATGCGGTTTGCAAAAACGTCGGGATCGACAAATATCCGAGCGGAGTCAATGAAGAGTATTTGTCGGGCGTCAGCAAACCAATCGGCGCGTCGGTTAGCGAAGTCAAAATCTAATCCCAGGCGCCACCTGGTTGGAGATTCTCGGTACGGGCTCGCTCAGGCGGGCCCGTATCTTCCCCGGGCGATCGCGCTATTGGAGCGGTGCCTACGGCAAACTGAACATTGCGCGAGCTGCTTTTTGTTCGGGACTGTCAGTGGAATCCAGCGTGACCCTCGCCCCGCGCCTTAGAATTTGGTCTTCGAGCAGCGCAGCGCGGGCAGGGTCCACCATGCGACAGCGCATTATCTCCGCTATCGCGTCTTTTAGGTTCATAGAGGCCTTTCGTGGGTTTGTAGTTGGGGGTATGTGCAGTTGCGTACGCTTATGCGAAAAGCCTCTAATTGAAACCCTGACTAGAGCAGCCGCCAAAGCATGGCAATCTCTACTGCATAACGGCAGAGCAGTTAGGGACTGGCAAGGTCAATTCTAACGCGCAAACTGCCGTTCCCTAATCCTTGCAAAACAGGTGGTATCGGGCGCCTTCGTCGGATCGTCGAAAAACGCAATCGTCATCTCTCGCGCGCATGCCGAGCGGCTAGGCGTGTGGCTGTAGCCTGGAAACTCGTAGAGATAGGCGTTGGCGAGCGTCCTAAGGGCTCGCCTACCCCAAGATGGCGGGGTATTGGGGTCGTATTCTCCGGCGAAAATGAGTGTCGGAATGGAACTTGTCAATGGCAGCCATTCGGAAGGACTAGCGGCCGGAACTTTCCAAAACGAGCAGATGGCAGGGTTGAACGCCGCGGATATCTCACCGTCGAACAGCGGGTAAGCGGCGTGCGTTTGTTGATCGACGATGCTTGGATCGTCCAAAGGTAAACCATCCGCGCACCACACTGAGTACCGCATGCCCCAACTTAGGGAATCGGGTGACAGACCATCTTGGGCCAACGCGATTAGGTCCTCATAGCTCCCTTTAGACGCACGGTAAATGGTCTTGGGAAGCTGGGGTATTGCCGCCGCATTGTTGAGCTCTGAATAGATAGTATCCACCGCATTACGCCCGGTAAACGGACGCTGATGATTTCCACCCGAAGCGTCCTTTACAACGATATCAATGGGCCGGCTATCGAGCGATCGCACCATTTGTGCGAAGCCAGACCGCAAGTCCGGGTACGATCGCGAACACTCAAGATCGGTCGCACATGCGTCAAAGAGTACGTCGAGCGAGCGTTGAAGGTTAGCATTCCCCATTTCATCATATGGTACGTCCGGCGGCTCAACCGATTCCAAAAGTGCACTGCGGACGCCCGAAGGGTCAGTTCGCATCACATCCATCATAATCCACGTACTGTACGACAAGCCGTAAAGATTCCACGATTTAATTCTGAGCAGCTGCCGAAGGTCGGCTATGTCCTGGGCGATTTCAGCGTTGTTGTATCCCGCTAAATCGATGCCGGAACGAGTCAGCCGACGAAAGCACGCCTTAGCCGCCTCGAGCTCATTGGTTTCATCGGCCTCGGTACTGAGACCGGACAAGAAAGAATTTTCGTGCTCCGCGTCAACCTCAGGACAATCTAAGCTTGGTTGCGCGTACTTCGCGCCGCGTTGTTCGAACACGATAAAATCACGCTCGTCCAAGAGACGAATGGTCTTGCCGGATGAAAATGCGCTAAGGGAACTTGCTCCCGGCCCACCGGCAGTAAAAATTACTGGGTCCGACCGCGGCGTTGCACTTCTGCTTCGAAAAACAATTACTGGAAGATGTATGATGTTTGAATCATTTCGCGATCGGTTTTCGGGGACGCCCAGAAGATAGCAGTCTATCCTCTCATCACTTGGGAGCTTAACCGCGCAGACCGACTTCACCAATGTCGGCGTTGCGAGCGCCGTCGCGGCTCGGCCGATAGCGGGGCTCAGCAGTGTGCTCAGAAATGCTAGAAACGCGCTTGAGATCAAATGTGCCGATGTCCGTCGCTGCATCGTTACCCAAACTTGATGCTATAGAAGCCCATAGATACTAGCTTTTTAGGAGAGGGAGGGATTCGAACCCTCGGAACCCGCAAAGGTTCAGCGGTTTTCAAGACCGCCGCTTTCAGCCGCTCAGCCACCTCTCCAAGTGCTTGTAAGTCCCATCTAGGCGCGACTAGTGAACTGTTGGGTGTTTGTCCTATCTAATCGACTCCTGTTTTTGGTGAGAAAACCAGTGAAAGTTTCCTGACCTTCTCACTTGAAAAACTGGCTCGCCCTCACAGCCATCGGCTCCCCGATTGCGCCTGCGGGCCAAGCGCGCTAAAGACACCTTCGCCCGCAACCGGCGACGAGACTCGTGGCCGGTAGACGCCGTTGGGTTACGCACGCAATTTGTTCAGCCAGCGGGGCGATCGCCCGCAAGCGGTAGCCGAGGGAAGCGATTCGCATGGATTCGCCCCGGCCTTAGCTTTCTGACAGGTCGCCGTCAGCACTCGCGCGTCGGTCGGTGATCGAAGGCCGCCGATTTTTGCGCCTACGTGTTGGCCTTGCTGACTACGGCACCGTGCGGATAGCGAACGTCTTTCATAATCGTCTTGGTGGCCGTGCCTCCAGCCGGATACTCGTAATAAAGAACGTTGCCCGTGCAAGATGCCTTGCACTGATTCGGCACGATGACCCGGCTGCCCAGAACAAAGAACTGGAACACATCGCCTGCACCGCTGCCGAGCGAAGTTTTGCCTTCTTCGTCGCCACTACTTCCCTTTATGGCGAACTGATAAATGACCGGAAAGTTCTGGTCGCCAACCGCTACGTGCTTCCCATCCCACTGAACCCCGCCGGGAAATCCGATGCCCTGATTCAACGTGATGTTCGTGAACGTCTTACGACCCTCCGGAAGCTCGGCAAATTTGAACGCACCATAATTGTCTTGCCCGTCGACGAAAAGATTGCCCTTATCATCGTATGCACAGAGAAAGTATTCTTTGAATACTGGGTCGGTGTATGTCCTCGGCGTGCCGCGAGCACCCTTGTAGATCGCCACGCCCCCGCCGGTACCACTCCCGAGGCTCGAAACGGCCAAATCCCCGGTCGCCAAGTCGACCGCGCAGCCAGCGGGAACAGGGTTTGGATCATGGAGCACTAGGATCGGCTTCTCGCCGCCATGAGCGTACTCGACAACCTCGTTATAATCCAAGTTCGTGATGAACACGTCCCCTTTTTTATCGACGCATTCACTTGAAGGTAGATACCCGAAGCGTAGCTTCCCTTCCAGCTTACCCCGCGGGTAGGAGTACACGGTCACGGTTTTCGTGTTAGTGACGTAGAGCAAATCCTGCGCGTGCGCATCGGGCGCCATCCACGATGGGCTGTCATCGTCCTTAGCGCCGGCGACCACGTCGCCTTGCGCTGCCGAAAACGGCAACGAGTTTCGCACGCTTTGCTGCGCCCCGCCAGGCGCGGCGATCAGCGTCTGCGATCCCCCGCAGCCCGCCAGTACTGGAATGGCAAAAACTACTCCCAATACGCAGTTGCCAAGACCAAAGCTCTTCATTCTCGTGCTCCTTCAATCCGCTAACGGAAAGGCGGCTGAGAACGTCCCGACGCCGATCGAGGTTGGACGGCGTTGGCCTGGAACGCAGCCCAGGGTGCTAACATCGACGGAGGCGTCCCACTGTCGCAGCCGTTCAAAACGCCAGCTGCCACGTAAAAGCCGAGTGCGCGTCGGGCCAGAATCACAGATCTCATTAGAAAGGGCCTCCGTGTGGCGGTCACGACAGTCTTTGGCGAATCGAGGCCAAACTCTTCGTAGCGGATCAGTCGGCTAACCGACCCAAAATCGAAAATGTGCTCGTCGCTAGCAAGTAAGAAGCAGGCCTCCCGTGGCGCTAGCTTAGCTGCCCCACGCTCATTTCGGAGCCTTCGAAGGCCCAACAGCTTATTTGGGGCCGCGACTCAAACACATTTCCAAAACTCTGAGCCGCGACCCGCCGCAGTACGTAGGTTCGGAGCGTTTGAGATTCACTGGCGCACTGCCGAGATAACCTTCCTGAGGTCGCTGTTCCTAGCTTTATGCTTACTAGGGTCAGCAATCGTGTACAGGCATACTT
>JBAPZS010000228.1:0-9120 GCA_049285355.1 Candidatus Cybelea sp.
CCTTTGCACAGACCTGGCGTCGGCGTAGTGACCTGTCTTTTCGCCGGCGTGCCCGACGGCACGTTCTCAGGGAAACTCGCGGCGATGTTCATGAACGAACAGTTCATCCCATCGGTGCTCGTCAACAGCCTCTTCGGACCGCCGCGACACTGTCTCGGTCCAACGAATGCCGTACGTGCAGCGGTCCTCTCCGCAATCGGCGGTTTCGAGGCGCTTGCATGCCATCTCGCCGATGATTTTATGCTCGGCAACTACATTGCGGCCCGGGGTCTCCGGGTCGTGATCTCGCCTTATGTCGTACGGACGATCGTCTCCGACTCGAGTCTCGCGATGCTCTGGAACCACGAGCTGCGCTGGCATCGGACGATTCGCGGGGTGCAGCCGGCCGGCTACGCCGGCATGTTCCTCACCTATCCGCTGCCGCTTGCACTGCTCGCGTTTGCGATTGCGCCGCGACCGAAACGCGCCGTAGCAGTTTTCGTTGCGGCGCTCGCCCGTATCGCCCTGCAGCGTCTTTCCGCTCGGGCGCTCGGCGTGCCGCCGGCCTCGGCGTGGCTCGTTTTGCCACGCGATCTCTTCGGGATTACCGTATGGGCTTTTGGCCTAGCCGGACGCACGGTCCGGTGGCGCGACGCACAGTTACGCATCGACGCGGGCGATGTGCTTGAGGAGCGTTCGTAGCGCGGCGGCGACGTCGCCGGGAGATTCCAGCATCGGCGAGCAGAGCGTGCCCTCCCCCAAGACGATCCGGTTGCGCGTTTTTTCTTCGGCTGCGGCATCGATAGGGCGCAGGACGGCGAGCACGGTGTCGCCGATCTTTTCGGTTGCTGCGAGCATCCGCGGGTCGGCGATGCGATCTTGCGCCTCCTGAACCAGGTCGGTATCGAGCGCCGCGTCGGCGCGCACCATCGTGCGCAGCTGCGCCCGGACGTAGAGCGGGTCGCGTAACAACCGGCGATGCTTCGAGCGCGCAACGGTTACCAAGAGCCGTTGAATCACTCGCTGACGCAAGAGCGCTTGAACGAGTTGGATAGATGGTTTCGTGCGTTTGAAATACTGTGGCGACAGCAGCACCAGCGCGATCCCCGGATCGGCGTTCGCAACTGCCTCGATCGCGGCGCCTGCAGCCATGCCGTGTGCAACAACGGCCGCTGCACCGTCAAGCCTCTGCTCGATTGCGGCGCGCAGTTCGTCGACGGCGTTGGCGCGCTGCGGTAAGTCGAGACCATCAATCTCCACAAACGCGACGTCCGGCATCGCCGCTCGTAGCGGCGCCCACGTGCGGTGACCGCCGAGGTAAGGAGCGTTCCCGGTTACGAGAACAACGTGCACGCGAGAATGGGTGACTGACGGGGGTCGAACCCGCGACCTCCGGTGCCACAGACCGGCGCTCTAACCAACTGAGCTACAGTCACCACGCGGGGAGATGTTCTGCGGACGCGGCCGCCGAGCATGCTACCGCGCCCGAGCAAACGTGCGCCCGGAGGGAATCGAACCCCCATCTTCGAGTTTAGAAGACTCGTGCCTTATCCATTAGACCACGGGCGCCCGGATTACAACGAGGCATGGGACCCCAAGAAAGGATACCATGCCTCGAAAACATCGGGGCGAGAAGATTCGAACTTCCGGCCTTCGCGTCCCAAACGCGACGCTCTAACCTGGCTGAGCTACGCCCCGGCATTACGCCACCACCCGCGTTCAGCGACCGTCTTGCGGCGGTGACAGTTCGCGCAACGAATCTCACATTTCGCGATCTCCTGCTCTATCCTTTGCCAGCTTATCCCGCGTCCCGCCATGTCCGCAACTGACGCGATCTTAACACCCCGCACGTGATCAAACTCGAGCACGCGCATATCACGCTCTCCGCAATCAACGCAGGCATGGCTCTGTAGAAACTTACCGAGGAGTTCGATATTTCGGCGCCGGTACCGCCGCGTATTGGCTTGACGCCTCCGGTTATGCGGCCTTTGATAGCGGCGGTAGTGAGCTTTCGAGTAGACATTCTGGCATGGCCGGCAGTAGGAGTTGGCGCCTAGCGCTCCACCACGCTTGGCAAACTTTTCCGAAGACAGCCATTGTGTACATTTCGGACAACGTTTCATGCATGTATTATTGCGCGTTAGTGTGCCACCAGTATTGCACTGTATGCGCGCGCTGGGCAGTGTGTTTTATTAAAACAGCAACGGATGATAACCGATGTAACGCGACAGGTCCATCATCTCGGAATCGCTCGCAAACAAATTCACACCTTCGATCTTCAAGCCTACGTCACTGGCTGCGTACGCGACGCGCGCGTTGACGGCGGGAACGAGTGCGCGACACCACGATGCCCCCTGAGCGCGCGCGAGCGTTACCATGCCGAAGGCGAAGAATGGAACGACGTACGACGGCGAGGCCGACGCGAGCGGACCGATAGTCCCGTCCGGCCAGACGTACGCGTAGCCGACCACCTCGCCGTTGATCGAGAAGACGCTGCCGTTCGCGTTCGATGCAAAGTATAAGTGATCGTCGTGCCGTGCGCTTCCGCGCGTCTCCCGGTCAAGTGCATCGAGCGCGAAGCGATGCCGAAGCGGGTCGAGCGGATCCGTCTGAAAACGATGCGCGCCGGCAGCAAGCGACGCGAGCTGCTCTTCCTTTGGAATTCGTCCGCCGATGCGGAGGATCGGCGTCCGCGCCGGCACGCGCCGGCGCGCGAAGAACGCAATGGCGCCGAGCTCCGCCGGGTCGAGAAAACCGGATCGCGTTACGTCCCCGGCCTCTTTCGCAGCCTCCGCGAGCAGGCGCCGGCCCAGCCCTTGACCGCGAAACGACGGCTCGACGTAGAGATCGCTAAGGTACCATTCCATCTCGAGCGCATGCGCGATCGCAATCCCAACGACGGTGCCGTCATCGCGAGCGACCCACGCGCCGTTCGGAGCCACCGCTGCAAGATGAAGGTAGAGACGCCCGCTCTCCGAGTCGGGCCAGCGGCGGCGAGCAATCTCCGTGACCTCTTGCTCCTGCGCGCAGGCAACGATAATTTCAGACACGATCGCGCAGCGCGGCGAGCAACGCATCGGCAGCGCGACGCCGGTGACTGACGGCGTTCTTCTCCTTCTCGGTAAGCGATGCGAAGCTGCGGCCGAGCGGCAGGTACAGAAAGAGCGGATCGTAGCCGAAGCCGCCCGTTCCGCGTTCGGTATCCAGCAAGTAGCCCTCGACTTCGCCTCGCGCGGTTATCGGTTCGCCGTTCGGCTCGACCAAGGCAAGCGCGCAGACGAAGCGCGCCGCGCGGCGGAATGGCGGCACTCCACGCATCTCCACGAGCAGTGCGGCGCGTCGCTGCGGCCAATCCAGCTTCGGGCCGCCGTAGCGCGCCGAATAGACACCGGGCCGTCCGCCGAGGGCGTCAACCTCTAATCCGCTGTCGTCGGCGAGCACGCGGGCGACGACGCCGCGCGCGCGCAGCGCGCCGGCGAGCGACTGCGCTTTGATAATCGCATTTCCCTCATAGGTCTCGGCCGTCTCGACGACCTCGTCGTACTTGCGCGGCTTGGTCGGGCGCAGCGGCGTGCCGGCAAAGATCGCGCGCAGCTCGCGCAGCTTTCCCGCGTTCGCGGTCGCCGCGTAGGTTATCATGACCCCAGCCGTAAGACCGCCATGAAGGCTTCCTGCGGAAGCTCGACTTTGCCGACGCGCTTCATGCGCTCTTTTCCGATCTTCTGCTTCTCCAGCAGCTTGCGCTTGCGTGTGATGTCGCCGCCGTAGCACTTCGAAAGAACGTTTTTGCGCATCGCGCTCACGGTTTCGCGCGCCACGATCTTGCCGCCGATCGCCGCTTGGATCGGCACTTCGAACATCTGGCGCGGAATCAGCTCTTTGAGCTTCTCGGTCATCGCGCGGCCGCGCTGCACGGCCTTATCGCGCGCCACGATGAACGAGAGCGCATCGACCGCCTCGCCGTTGAGCATAATCTCGAGCTTGGCAAGGTCGCCCTCGCGATAACCGGTCACCTCGTAGTCGAGCGACGCATACCCCTTGGTCCGCGATTTTAGCGCATCGAAGAAATCGACGATCACTTCGATCAGCGGCATCTCGTAGGTGAGGATCACGCGGCCGTCGTGCAGGTACTCCATGTTCTCGAGCGTTCCGCGGCGATTCTGCGTGATCTCCATGATCGCGCCGACGTAATCCGGCGGCGAGATAATCGTCGCTTTGACGTACGGCTCCTCGATCGCGCGGATCGTCGTCGGCGGCGGAAGCTTTGAAGGATTGTCAATCGTCAGCATGCTGCCGTCGTTGCGCACGACTCGAAAGACCACCGACGGTGAAGTCGCGATGAGATCGAGACCGTAGTCGCGCTCCAGGCGCTCCTGCACGATCTCCATATGGAGCAGGCCTAAGAAACCGCAGCGAAAGCCGAAGCCGAGCGCCGCCGAGGTCTCGGGCTCGTAGACGAGCGCCGCGTCGTTGAGCTTGAGCTTTTCGAGCGCATCGCGCAGACCGTCGTAATCTCCCTCGTTCGGGTAGAGCCCGCAGTAGACCATGGGCACGGCTTTGCGATAGCCGGCGAGCGGAATGTGCGCGGGGTCGTTGGCCGAGGTAATCGTGTCGCCGACGTCAATGTCGCCCAACGACCTGATATTGCCGATCACGTAACCGACGCTGCCGAGCTCGAGCGATTCGGTCGCGCGCATCTGCGGCGAGAAGAGCCCGACCTCGGTACACTCGAAGACGCGCTGGTGCGCCATTGACATGAACTGCATCCCCGCCGCCACGTGCCCGTCCACCACGCGCACGTAGCTCACGACGCCGCGATACGGGTCGAACTGGGCGTTGAAGACCAGCGCGCGCAGCTTGTCGCGATGCCCCTTGGGCGGCGGCACACGATGCACGATCGCCTCGACGATCTCCTCGATGCCTTTGCCGTTCTTGGCGCTGGCGAGAATGCACTCGCTCTTCTCCATCACCAGCAGCTCCTCGACGTCGCCCATCACGCGTTCGGGATCGGCGGCGGGCAGATCGATCTTGTTGATCACCGGGATGATCGTCAGGTCGTGCTCGAGTGCCAGGTGGTAGTTCGCCAGCGTCTGCGCCTCGATGCCCTGCGCGGCGTCAATGATCAGCACCGCGCCCTCGCAGGCCGCCAGCGAGCGCGATACCTCGTACGAGAAGTCGACGTGTCCCGGCGTATCGATCAGATTGAGCCGGTAGTACTCCCCGTTGCGCGCGCGGTAGTTAAGCGTGACGGGGTGCATGCGAATCGTGATGCCCCGCTCGCGCTCGAGATCCATCGCATCGAGCGCCTGCTCTTCGAGATCGCGCGAGGCGACGGTGCTCGTAATCTCCAGAAGGCGGTCGGAAAGCGTCGTCTTGCCATGATCGATGTGCGCGATAATGCAGAAGTTACGAACGTGGGTCGCGACGTCGATGCGGTGAGGGCGCTCGGTTTTTAGGGCCAACGCTGCAACTTACTAATAGGGACTGCAGCTGTTCAGCATCAGGTGGAACAGTGCGGGTTTAATGAGCAGCTGCAGGACCAAGACCACGATCAAAAAGGCTAAATCGAGGCCGCCGACCGGCGGAATCACGCGGCGAACGGGCCCGAGCACCGGCTCGATGAGCAGCCCCAAATAATACACCCAGCGTCCGCGCCGCAGGTCGGGAATCCAGGAGAGTACGGCGTAGACGAAGAGCAGGAGCGTGTAGACGTTCACGACCCACTGCAACAGTTGCGCGAAGTTGCACATAAACGGGCTCACGGTAACGCGGGTTCTACAGACTGCGCGAGCGAGCCCGCTCGATCGCCTCCAGCTCCTCGTCCGAGGCTTGAACCGTCGGCTTGAAGGCGGCGACCGGCTTGCCGTAAGTCCGGGTATCGGCCCGGGAGTAAATGCTGTTGATCACGACGCCGTCGCCCTGCCGATTGAGCAATGCGAGCGCGTAGGAGAGGCCGTCGCCGCTCTCGGAGAAGGCGTCGTACCGAACGAACCCGGAGCGCGAAAGGTCGGTCGCCGCGAGCGACTCAAGCGCAGCGATCCGGTTCGTCACGCCTTCCATCGACGCACGCATCGCCGTATCGCCGCTCTCCAGCGCCCCGAGCCGGCCGGCGGCTCCGCCCGCCCCACCAGCGATCAGCCCGTCGTGCGTCTCCAAAAGGCCGGTTGCGCGACGAAGCGCCGGCCGCACGACAGCGACGTGATAGACGACCAGCGCGACCAGTGCGCCAACGAAGGCCGCAAGCGCGGCATAAAGCGATTGAAACTGCTGCATCATTCCATTCAAAAACCACGACGAGAGTCAGGTAGATCACGGCACCCGTAAGGGCTCGCTTACCGTTGCTGCCTTCCGGCTCTGGCGGGGTTTACGAGGTTACGCCGCGTGAAGCCCAACTCCCATCATGGCTAAGCAATGATAGCACACCGGCGCCGGGAAGTTTCGCCGCGGTCGCCAACGATACTAGCATGCTTCGCACCATAGCAGGCGGCCTTGTGGTGGCCGTCACAACGGGACTCATGCAGGTGACGAGCGGCGACTTCTCGGCGGGCGGAACGATTCCACGCGTCTTCATGGCAACGCGGTGCGGCGGCGACAATCGTTCGCCGCAGCTCTCCTGGAGCGGCGCGCCGCCCAATACAAAATCCTTTGCCCTCATCATGCACGATCCCGATGCGCCGATGCCCGGCGGATTCTATCACTGGGTGGTATACAATCTGCCGCCGCAGACGCATCAGCTTGCGCAGAACGTCAAGCTCGCACCCGACCAACTCGGCGCGACCTCGGCTAACAAAACCGAGTATCACGGCCCCTGCCCGCCCCCGGGGCCCGCGCATCACTACATCATTACGATCTACGCCCTCGATATCGAGCAACTCGATGCCGCCAAACCCTTAGACGGACCCGATGTCGAGAGCCGCATCGCTGGGCACATTTTGGCACGCGGCGCGCTTACCGGCCTCGCGGCTACACAAGGGACTTAGCGCAATGGACGAAGTGATCATCAAGGCCCGCGAAAACGGCCCGTATCTCGTGCGAGGAACGATTACCCTCACGGACGTCGACGGCAACCGCTACGCCGTTGAAGGCGAAACCGTCGTGCTCTGCCGCTGCGGCGGCTCGCAGAACAAGCCATTTTGCGACGGTTCGCACCGTGAAAACGGCTTTACCGCGACCGAACGGGCGACGGTAGAGTCGAGCGCGTCGTAATGCCGTCGTATCTTCGCGAGGGCCAGGTTCCGCCGAAGCGTCACATCCAGTTTCGGCGCCCCGACGGCGGATTATATGCCGAAGAGCTGTTTTCGACCAAAGGCTTTGAGAGCGTGTACTCGCTGCTCTATCACCTTCGGCCGCCGACTGCGACGCTCGACGTGCGTCCGTGGAAGCGTCCGGCGATCCGCTTTGCCTCGAACGAGCCGCTGCGCAATCGGCACTTCAAGACGGCAGAGCTGGTGTTGCCGGGCATGGACGCCATCGAGTCGCGCACGCCGGTGCTGGGCAACGACGACCTTATCGTCTCGGTCGCCAACGCCGAGCGGCCGATGGAGTATTTCTACCGAAATACGGGCGGCGACGAGCTGCTCTTCGTTCATTCGGGCGAAGGAACGCTCGAGAGTCAGTTCGGCCAACTGGCATACCGGGCGCACGATTACATCGTCGTTCCGACCGGAACCACATATCGGATACTTCCCGACTCGCCAACTCGGATTCTCGTCCACGAGTCCACCGGCACGGTCAGAATTCCGCGCAAGTACCGCAACGAGTTCGGACAGCTCGAAGAGCAAGCGCCCTACTACGACCGCGACTTTCGCGCGCCGGTCCTACAGCCGCCGATCGAGCGGCGCGGCGAGTTCGAGGTCCGCGTCACCAGCGGCGCACGCCATGCGATCTACATCGTGCAAAATCACCCCTGCGACGTAATCGGCTGGGACGGCTACTGCTATCCTTACGCGTTCAACTTGGAAGAGTTCGCGCCGATCACCGGCAAGCTGCACCAGCCGCCGCCGGCCCACGCTACGTTCGAGGCGCCTGGTGCGGCGTTTTGCGCCTTCGTACCGCGTCTCTTCGACTATCATCCGTTGGCGATCCCGGTGCCGTACAACCACTCGAGCGTGGACTGCGACGAAGTCCTCTACTACGTGAGCGGAAACTTCATGAGCCGCCGCGGCGTCGGGGAAGGCTCGATAACGCTGCATGCGGCGGGTGCGCCGCACGGTCCGCAGCCCGGTGCCGTCGAGTCGAGCCTCGGCAAGACGTCAACCGACGAGATCGCCGTAATGGTCGACACCTTCAAACCCCTGCAGCTCGCAGAGGCGGCGCTGCAGTGCGAGGATCCCGCCTATTTTCGCTCCTGGATCGAGGAGCCGAGCACCGTCTAGCGCTCGATACGCCCGGCCGCCCGGCCGAAGCCGATCCGGCGCGCCCCGGGCCGCTCGCACCAGCCGCGTAAGACAATCTCGTCGCCGTCTTCGAGAAAGCGACGCGTCTCGCCATCTTTGAGCGCAATCGGGCGCTCGCCGTTCCACGTCAGCTCGATCAAGCTTCCCTGCGTTCCCGGCGATGCGCCGCTGATCGTTCCCGACGCAAAGAGATCGCCGGGCCGGGTTACGGCACCGTTGGAAGTCGCGTGCGCCAACTGCTGCGCGACGTTCCAGTACATCTGCGCGAAGCTCGTCTGCGAGATCGTCTCGGCCGATAGACCGCGCGTGCGCATTTCCTCGCTTCGCAGATCCACGGCCAGCGATATTGCATACGCCCACGGCTCTTCGACGCGCAGATGCGGCAGCGGCGGCGGCTCCTGCGCCGGACCCGCAACGCGAAACGGCTCCAACGCGTCGAGCGTCACGATCCACGGCGAGATCGTCGTCGCAAACGATTTACCCAAGAACGGGCCTAGCGGTTGATACTCCCACGCTTGAATGTCGCGCGCGCTCCAATCGTTGACCAGCAGCATCCCGAAGATATGCTCGCGCGCACCGTCGGCGGGAATCGGGCTCCCGAGCCGGTTTCCGGGACCGGTGACGAAGCCGACCTCGAGCTCGATATCGAGACGCCGGCTCGTGCCGAACTCGGGAGCCGCCGCATCGGGGCTCTTGCGTTGACCGCGAGGGCGGCGAATCGGGGTTCCATCAATCACGATCGTGC
>JBAPZS010000229.1:0-9242 GCA_049285355.1 Candidatus Cybelea sp.
GTAGTGCAGCACGTCGTTGAAGAGCGCGCCGATCTGCAGCGCGCCGAAGCGTTCGTCGTTTTGAAACCGCGGCACGACGAGCAGGCCGAGCCGATGGGCGAGCTCGATCTCGTCGGTGGGAATGCCCAAAGCGATCGCGTTGAAGTAGTCGATCTGCGTCCGCACCTCGACGATCCACGGACGCGTCGCGCGCAAGACCCGAACGCTGCGGGGGCTGAAATGCAGCACCAGCTGGGTGAGGTACCGGTGGTAGGTCGAGGGGTCGGAGACGACCAGGTAGATCGCGCCGGCGTCGATGCGGCGGGCGGCAACCAAGGACGCCAGCAGCGGATCGCGCAGCGGCGAGATCCGCGCCTGGTTCACCAGGGCCGCGCCGGTCGTCGCGTAGGCGTTGCCGTTGTAGCCGACGTTCGTTCCCAGCTCTTCGGTAAGGGCGAGCGAGGTGAGCCCCGCGCGGCGCAGCGCGATCAGGAAGGCGGCCGGGTTGTAATCGTAGGCGCGCGCCAGCGCATCGAGATCGGTGAAGTCCATCGCCAACTCGACGCGGTTCGCGTGCGACTCGGTCCGCACGCGAAACGTCGCGACCACAAGCGAGGCCAGGAGCGCAACGAGCAAGACGATTGCGGCGTAGCGCGTTCTAGGAGTGAATAGCGTCACGAAACGTTAGAGTATCGCAGTTTTTCTGTCGCCGCAATACAGAAGGGCTCGCCATAGGCGAGCCCCCCTGCCGTCGCGTATGCGCGGATCCCTTTTTGTCGGGCCACGCATACCGGGTGTGGGCGACGCTTTTGAGTTTCGTCGCGCATGCTCGCAGCCCACGAAGCGAGCGAGGCGGAGGGTCGGGCTTCAACGGTAGAAGAGTATCCCCTCCCGCTCCACTACCACTTGGGCGCGCGCTTTTCGAGGAATGCGCCGATGCCTTCGTGAGCCGCGGGCTCGAGCGCATTGCCGGTCATCACTTCCTTTGTGTAGCCGTACGCGGAGGCTTGATCGAGATCGATCTGTGCGTAGAACGCCGCCTTCCCGATGCCGACGATTGTGGCACTGGAGGATGCAATCTTGCGCGCGAGCGCGAGCGTTTCGGCGTGAAGATTTTCGAGCGGCACCACGCGATTGATAAGTCCCCAATCGAGCGCCGTCTGAGCCCCGATCGGGTCGCCGGTCAACAACATCTCCATTGCGCGTTTGCGCCCGATCGCACGCGTCAGTGCCACCATCGGCGTGCTGCAAAAGAGACCGATTCGCACGCCCGGGGTTGCGAAGGCCGCTTCGGTAGAAGCGACGGCCAGATCGCAGGCAGCGACCAGCTGGCACCCGGCCGCGGTCGCAACCTTGGCCACCTCGGCGATGACCGGCTGCGGCACGGCCGCAATGCGCCCCATTAAATCGACGCAGGCATCGAATATCGTCCGGTAGGCTGCGACGTCGCGATCGAGCAGCTCGCGCAGGTCGTGGCCGGCCGAGAAGGCCGGCCCCTCGCCGCGCAGCACGATAGCACGGATTTCCGGCTCTTTCGAAGCGGCGGCCAGCGCGGCATCGAGCTCGCGCATCATGTTTAAGGAGAGCGCGTTACGCTTCTCGGGGCGATTCAGCGTGACGACCGCCACCTCGCCTTCGCGCGTTACGGCAATGTCGGAGTAGGTTATCGTCTCAGTCATGGTTCACACTCGCCTATCGTCCGGGCAATGGTGGGCGATGACGGGCTCGAACCGCCGACATCCTCCTTGTAAGGGAGGCGCTCTCCCAGCTGAGCTAATCGCCCGCGCTTTTCTAGATCTTGGCGGCGATCTTCTTCTGTAGCACTTCGATAGCGGCGCGCAGCTGCGCGTCGCGAGCGACGTCGCCGAAGCGCGCATCGCGCGGCTCGTCGACACGCACGTCCGGGTCGATGCCCTTCAGATTGATGTCGCGGTGGTTCGGCGTGAGGTAGTGTGCGGTCGTGATCTTGATCGCCGCGCCGTCGGGCAGCGGCGTCAGCGTCTGCATGACGCCCTTGCCGAAGGTGCGCGCGCCGACGAGCATACCGATGCCGTCGTCTTGAAGGGCTCCGGCGGTGATCTCCGATGCCGAGGCGGTGTACTGATTCACGAGCACGGTGACGGGCACGCTTATGGACGGATTATCGTCGGCGTGAATCGTGGTATCGCGCTGGTCGCGCTCTTCAACCGTGAGCAGCGCCTTGTTCGCGATGAAGCGCGAGCTGATGTCGAGCGCGGAGTCAACGTACCCCCCGCCGTCGTTGCGCAGGTCGAGCACGAGCGCCTTTGCACCCTGCTGATTCAAGCGCGCGACCGCGGCATCGAACTCAGAGGGCGTCGCGCGTCCGAAAGCCATTACCCAAACGTAGCCGATTCCGTCGCTGAGCATCCGATAGATGACGGTCGGCGGACGAACGTCTTCGCGCGTAATCGAAACGACCGAGGGCGTCGTCGCACGCATCAAGCTTACCGAGACGAGCGTTCCGGACTTGCCGCGCAGCATCGAGCTGACGCCGTCGACGTTGAGACCCTTGGTCGTCGTGCCGTTAACCGCGGTGACGAAATCGTCGACCTGGATTCCGGCGCGTTCGGCCGGCGAGCCGGGAAGGACATACGTGATGCGGACGAAGCCGGAGGTAGCATCGGGCTCGATCATTACGCCGATTCCGCCGATGCGCGCGGGGTCGAGCGCTTCGTTAAACTCCTTCAGTTCGGCCGGCGTGAAGAACTGCGTGTAGCGGTCGTTGACCGCTTTGGCCATTCCGATGATGGTTGCATACGCGAAATCGCTCGGCGGAGCGTGAGCCGCCGCCGCAGCCGAGGCAATGGCATCATCGAGCTCGGCGACCGTGGAGTCGCGATCCGACTCGACATGCAGCACCGGCGGTGCGATGGTGACGCCGCGCTTGTGCGCCGCGTCGACGAGCGCATCGTCGGCCGCGGCAAGGAGCGTGCGCCCGCTGACCGGCTCGTAATACGTCGTCGTCAAGAGCCGATAGCTCTCGGCAACGTCGCCGGCCACTTGATACGGCAGCGTATCGGCAGCTTGCGCCGATCCAAATCCAACGAGAAGCGCCGTACAAAGGGCGACATACCGAACGAGCCTGCGATAGACCATCATGATCCTTTCTTCGTTACCTAAACGCAGAACGCTTTGCAACGTCGTTCCGTTTCAGCGGGCGGCCGCGCGCCTAAGCCGGTCCATAATGGCCAGCCCGAGTCCTCGCTCCGGCACCGGCGCAGCGTCGATGCGCTCGAGGCCTAAAGCGTCGAGCTCGTGCAGCGTCTCAAAGAGGTTCGCGGCGGCTTCGCGCAAGTCCCCGCGCGGAGAGAGCAGCCGCAGTGCCGCGTACCCTTCGAGCGGTTCGCTGAGCGTAAGCGCGCCGGCATGCAGGCGCTCGTGCGGTGGAACCTGCCGGGGATCGATCACCCGCAACGGCGTCGACGGCGCGTAGTGCTGCGGAAGCTGCCCGGGCGCGCGGATCGCCGAGAGTGCGGTGCGCTCCAGCGGCCCGATCACAGCTTCAATCTCCTCGGCCGAGATCGCGCCCGGACGCAACAGTGCCGGTCGCGGCTCCAGGGCCACAATGGTCGACTCAAGCCCGTAGGTCGCGGGTCCGCCATCGAGGATGAGATCGACTCTATCGCCGAGCAATCGCGCAACGCGATCCGCGCGGGTGGGGCTGACGCGACCGAACGGGTTGGCGCTCGGCGCCGCCAGCGGCGCCCCGACCGCCTCGATCAACGCACGAGCAACCGGATGCGATGGCATGCGCACGGCGACGCTGCGCAAGCCGGCCGTCACGAGATCGGGAACCACGGTGCGCTTGGAGAGCACGAGCGTCAAAGGGCCAGGCCAGAAGCGTTCGATCAGCAGTTGCGCCGCCGCTGGAATGGCGGCCGCGACGTCATCGAGCATGGCACGATCGGCGACATGTACGATCAACGGATCGAACGAGGGACGTTGCTTAATCTCGAAGACGCGGGCGACGGCTACGGCATCGAAAGCAAGCGCCCCGAGCCCGTAAACGGTCTCGGTTGGAAAGGCGACCACCCCGCCCTCGCGCAGCCGCTGGGCGGCGCGGGCAATCGCCCGCGGACCGGCTGGAAGCAGCATCCCTACGCTGAGCGACCGCCCGCCCGGGAAGGGATAGCCCCCAGAGCCGCACCAAAGGGTCGAGAGCCATGAGCGTTAGAGCTTTTCTCAGCGCGAGCTTCTTCGCTGCCGCGCTCGGCGGGTGCGGCGGCGGCTCGACGCCCGGAGCACCCCCACCGTTTCAACCACCGCCGCCGGCCAAACAGGGCAAATACTTCAAACACATCGTGATCTTGGTTCAAGAGAACCGGACGTTCGACAATCTGTTCGCTACCTTTCCGGGAGCGGACGGAACGACGGTAGGCAAGACGCACAACGGCACGATACTACTGCGGCCCGCCGATCTCGAGAGCCCCATCTCACCCAATAACGGCCATTCGTTCTGGCTGCGCGACTATAACCACGGCAAGATGAACGGTTTCGACCTCGTGCCGCCCGACAAGTACGTGTATCAGTACGTTCACCCATCACAAATCCGACCGTACTGGGATTTAGCAGAACAGTACGTGCTCTCCGATCACATGTTTCAAACTCAGGGCAGCGGAAGCTTTACGGCTCACCAAGATTTGATTCGCGGCGACACCGCAATCAACGCGACGTTTAATCTCATCGACTTTCCGACCGGCGGCGCAGACCAGCCATGGGGCTGCGATGCAAACCCCGGTACCAAGACGTCGCTCGTCACCGCCGACAACGACTGGAAGCAGTACATCAACACCGGTCCGTTTCCGTGCCTGACGTACCGTACGTTGCGCGACTTGCTCGACGCCAAGAGCCTCTCGTGGCGCTACTACGTGCCGGCGGTCGGAAGTTTTGGCGGCAACCTCTGGAACGCGTTCGATGCGATCAAAGCGGTGCGTTACGGGGCGCAGTGGTCGACGAACGTGGTAAATCCGGAGACGAAGGTCTTCACCGACATCTCGCGCGACACGCTCCCGTCCGTCGCGTGGGTCGTACCTGACTATCAGAACTCGGACCATCCCGGGGATCACTCGGACACCGGTCCGGCGTGGGTTGCGCAGGTCGTCAACGCAATCGGCGAGAGCCCGGCCTGGAAGACGACGGCGATCGTCGTCGTGTGGGACGATTGGGGCGGCTGGTACGACCACGTGCGTCCGCCGGGTCCGCTCCGCTACGGCGGCGAGGGCTTTCGGGTGCCGGCCATCGTCGTTTCACCCTATGCGAAGACCGGGTACGTCTCTCACCGTGAGTACGCGTTCGGGAGCATCATCAGGTTTGTCGAAGAGAACTGGAGCCTGCCGAGCCTCGGGACGACCGACAAGACCTCTGCGAGTTTTGTCGACGATTTCTTCGACTTCTCGCAGAAGCCACGCTCGTTCTCCGCAATTCCGTCAAAATATGCTAGGTCATACTTTCTGCATCAGCAGCCGTCGAATCACGCCGTCGACGATGAGTAAAAGGTAACCTCGATTATAGATGTCGCAAGCGAAACGTCAGACACGCGCTTCCGAATGGAAGAATGACGCCGGCGTCGAAGGACAAGCCTGGCTTTATATGCGCACGCTCGAGAGTATCAGCGAATCCAACCCCGCTCGCACGCGTCAATACGCGGTGCCGGTCGTCCTCTCGGATTTCGAGATCATTCAGATGACGCAACCGCGCGAGCAGGATGAGCTCAAGCGCATTCAGGCCCATTTCATGACTCTCGCGCAGTCGGCGCACAAGGGCCTCGTCTCGCCCGACGAGCGGGCGCGCCTCGGCCGTACGATCGAGGAGCGCATGGCTCGCTACGGCGCCTCGGCCGAACACATCGCGCGCCGACAGGTTAGCGTGCTGACCTCGCGCTTCGTTACCAATCGCCCCGACAGCGCCTTGGAGACGATTCGGCGTTGGGGCGATCTTCGCAGCGCGACGGGCGAAGCGCTCGACGAGCGGATGAGCCTCTTCGAAGAGATTGCCTGCGAAGTCTTCGAGCGGGTCTACGACGGCGAGGCGGAAGCGCCCGACGACATCGTACACGTAAGCTGCTCGGGTTACGTCTCGCCGAGTCCGGTGCAGACCTTTCTCTCGCGCCGCCGCTGGCTGCATACCGGCGTCACGCACTCCTACCATATGGGCTGCTACGGCGCGTTTCCGGCGATTCGCACCGCAGTGGGACTCGTCGGCGCATCGCACGCGTCCTTGCCCGCGGCCAAGCGGCGCGTCGACATCGTGCATACCGAGTTTCTCTCGCTGCACTTCGATCTGCTCGGCGACGAGCCGGATAACTTCGTTACCTCGACGCTTTTCGCCGACGGTTTCATCAAGTATGCGGCTTACCCGCAATCGGAGTTCGTCCGCAGCGGGCGGCGCGGCCTAAAGGTGCTCGCCATCGACGAGTTCATTCTTCCCGACTCGCTGCCGGAGATGACGCTGCGACCGGGACCGCTGCAGTTCGATATGTCGCTCTCAAAAAAGGTTCCGTTCATGATCCGCGATTCGATCGCCGATTTCGTTACATCCATCTGCGCTCAGGTCGATCTCGATTTCGAGCGCGAGAAAGGGTCGATGGTCTTCGCGATCCATCCAGGCGGCCCGGCGATCCTCAATCAGATTCGCAGCAAGGTCGGCATCGACGAATCGCAGATTGCGATGAGCCGGCAGATTCTTCACGAGCACGGCAACATGGCTTCGGCTACCGCCCCGCACATCTGGCAGATGATCGTCGAGTCACCCGACGTCCCCGTCGGCGCCAAGGTGTTGAGCATGGCGTTCGGCCCCGGGCTGACGGTAATCGGCGCGCTCTTCGAGAAGGTCTAGCTCCACCTATGGGTACCAAAGAGGCGGCGAAGCCGCAGAAGTTTTCCGTGCCCGGGCCCTTCTATTGGAGCGTTCGGGGCGTTCACGCCGCCGCGCCGCTCTTCGTCGCGCTGGGCAATCTCGAGTCGAAGATGCTGGAAGGCCGGATTGCCGGGCAAGTCATCGACCGGCCCGTCTACATCTGCGGGCTGCCCCGAGCCGGAACGACCATTACGCTACAGATGCTGAGCGAGCATCCCGACGTCGTGACGCATAAGTATGCCGACTTCCTGATGCCGTACATGCCGTACGTCTGGAACCAAGTCTTTCCGCGCATCCCCGTCAACGCGATGCGTAAACCGGTGCCGCGCATTCACCGCGATCGCATCGAAGTGACGCGCGACAGCGCGGAGATGGGCGAGGAGATCCTGTGGGAGCACTTCTTCCCCTTCATCCACGACGAGAAGGCGTATAGCGTCCTCGACAACACGACATCGAATCCGGCCTTCGAACGCTTCTACGCCGACCACCTGCGGAAACTGGAGCTGGTACGCGGGCGCAGCCGCTACGTAAGCAAGGCGATCATGTGCGTCGTGCGCATGAAGTACCTGCAGCGCATCTTTCCGGACGCGCGCTTCTTGCTCTACATCCGCAATCCGATCGACCACGTCGCCTCGATAATCAAGCAGGACCGCATCTGGGCGGAGCTCGAGCGCGACGAACCCCGCCAGATCGAGATCATCGAGCTGACCGGGCATCACGAGTTCGGCCCGCACCAGGTGATGGCCAACGTCGGCAATGCCGATGCGCTGCGCGAGATCCGCCGGCTCTTCGATGCGGGGCAGGTCGTGCAGTCACGCGCGCGCTACTGGGCCTACGTCTACGGCTTCGTCGCCAAGCAGCTGCAGGACGACCCGCAGCTCGCGCAGCGCGTATGCATCGTGCGCTACGAAGACCTTTGCTCCGACTCGCTCGCGACGATCGACCGTATCCTCGAGCACACCGGCCTGCCGGCCGCACCTTTCGCCGCGTCGCGCGAGGCCTTCGGCAAGAAGCTATCCTTCCCCGACTATTACAAGCCGAAGTTCAGCGCGGAGGAGCTTGCGGACATCAACGCGGTCACCGGCGGGGTCGCGGAGTATTTCGGCTACGACGCCGGCACGCTCGCGAAGCGCATGGAAGGGGTCGCAACGTAGGCGTCGTGCCGACGCTAACCTTGCGGTTCCTCGGAGCCGCGCTGTTCGCCGGCCTCGCAATCTGCGGGTGCGCGGCGCATAGCGTCACAGGCCAAGAAACGCTGCCGCCATTGGGGCCTCGCAGCGCCGGGAGCGCGCCGATAAAACACGTGATCATCGTGATTCAAGAGAACCGAAGCTTCGACGATCTCTTCGCCACTTTTCCCAACGCCGCCGGAGCGACGAGCGGGCAGGCGGAGCCGATGCCGAAGTCGCTCGCAGCCACTTGCGCGTACGACAAGATGCCGGTGATCACGCAATCGAACACGACGGTGCCGCTGACGAAGGTCTCGCTGGTCGGCAACGGCTTTCCCGGAGACTTCGCCGCCGGCACCGACCTGCCGCACACGTACGTGCCCGGCTTCTTGCTCGACTACGACGGCGGCGCGATGGACGGCTTCGATCTAGAGGGAAAGGGGCCCAACGGCAGCGGCCAACCGGCCTGCACGTACCCGTATCAATACGTCAACCCAAAAGAGATTACGGAGTACTGGGACCTCGCAACGCAGTACGTGCTGGCCGATCAGACGTTCCAAACGCAAGGCAGCGGCTCGTTCACCGCGCACCAGGACCTCATCGCGGGCGCGACCGCGGTGAATTACAAGACCAAGAAGTACGGCAAGAACAGCGTGATCGACAATCCAACCGGCTCGCAAGTATGGGGGTGCGACTCGCCGCCCGGCGCGGTGACGACGCTGATCACGACGCAGCTCAAGCTCCTCTCCAACGACGGGCCGTTTCCGTGCTTTGCCTATAAGACGATGCGCGATCTGCTCGACGCCAAAAGTGTCTCCTGGAAGTACTACGCGCAGGCAGTCGGGCAACCGGCCGGAATTTGGAGCGCGTTCGATGCGATCTCGGCGGTACGGCACGGTGCTGAGTGGGGAAAGAAGGTCGTCTCGCCCGATACGCTGATCTTCGACGACATCAAGAAGGGAAAGCTTCCAGCGGTCGTGTGGATTTCGCCCGACGCGCAGAACTCCGATCACCCGGACGAGGTGTTTCACAAGAAGCTCGTCGACGACGGGCCGTCGTGGGTGGCCTCCATCGTCAACGCCGTCGGCAACAGCAAGTACTGGAACTCGAGCGCGATCGTCATTCTCTGGGACGATTGGGGCGGCTTTTACGATCACGAATCGCCGGCATTTCTACGCGACGACCAGGGCGGTCTGGGATTCCGCGTCCCGATGCTAA
>JBAPZS010000230.1:0-5921 GCA_049285355.1 Candidatus Cybelea sp.
CGTCTGGATCGACACCGGCGGCGGCTGTTCGGACACCCAAGAAGCCAAGCCCCCCTGGCAGACGGACCCCGACTGCAAGTACCGCACCGGCAACGACGTCGCAGCGGTCGCCGCTGACGCGGCCGAATACGACACGTACGGCGCCAGCGGCTGGATCCAAGTCGACGGGACGAGCATCTCATCTCCGCTCGTCGCCGGGATAATCGGCGAGGCGGGCGACTCCACAAAGCAAGATGGTGGCGAGATGCTCTGGACGCTGACCAGGGCCGAGCAGAAAAAGTACCTCTATCGCGTCTCCGAAGGCAGCGGCGGTGGGTCGTGTCACAGCTACCTTTGCAAATGCGGCACTAAACAGTTCGGAAGGTACTGCGGGCCGGCCGGTTGGGGTACGCCGCACGGAGTCGGCGCCCTCTGAGCAACTCGCCACGCTTTATCCGCCACGCACTCAGCTACGCGGCCGCCGCATTGCTTGCAGGCTGTGGCGGACCGCAGCAGCCACTCGCCGGCGCGCCATCAATCTCAGCAAGTCCGCTTGCCAGTACTCCAAGGGGCGCAAAACGCGTCGGCTGGCTCTCGGTGGAAGCTCGAAAACCTGGCGCAGATTTGCTCTATGTGGCCGACGTGGCCGACGTGTCTGCAAACGCAATCGATATCTTCCCCCTTCACGGCAGGTCGCGCTCCCAAATCGGCGCGATCCCCTTGGGCGTCGCCAGCCCCTACGGTTTATACGTGGACAAGCGCGAGAGACTTTACGTTGTAACCTCGTACGCCGGTGTCAAGGTCTACGCGCCTAGATCCGGCTCCGTCGCGCCCATAGCCACCTACGCTCAGCGTCTTAACACGGCGCTCTATCCGGTCGTAGATGGGAACGGCGATCTCTTCGTCAGCATCGCCGACCACGCCGAAAGCGGGGCGGTCATTGAGTTCAAAGCCGGAAGTACGAGCCTGTATCGAGTCCTAACTATTCCAAACAGCGACGAAGCGGACGGTTTGGACTTCGACCAATACGGCAATCTGTACGTCGCCTATCGCGATGAAGACGGCTACGCAAGCATCGAAGAGTTCTCATCGGGGTCATTCGCTGGGAAAAGCCTAGGCATGAGTTTGGATCAGCCCCAAGGTCTGGTCGTAGATAATCGCAACAACATCCTCGTGGTAGAGACTGGGTCCGCGGATCGCATCGATCTCTTTGCGCCGGGTCAAAGTACCCCGTCGGTCGAACAATCCGTTCCTGGGATTCCCGTTCAACTCGCGATTACACGCGATGAACGTACGCTGAAAGTGTCTACGCTTTCGGGCGACGTCTTTACCATGCCGTATCCTTTCGGTACGCAGAGAGGCGTATATCTGAAAGACAAAACGGGTTCGAAGAGTCAGGGCGTCGCGCTGACCGACGAGCAAACATTCTCGGTCGATCCACGGTCGCGCTAATGCACCGCTTCCGTAACCGTCAACCATTGCTCCGATATAAAGATCGACCGTTAATATCCGTAGTCTTTCCACGCGAGGCAAAAGATTTTGTAGCTTGGACTTCGTTGAAGCGAGAGTAGGGTAATTCGATTTGCTGCGTCGACGCCGACGAGCCACGTCAGGATTTCTTTGGGATATCGCACGAGGAAGTACGTCAAGGTTTGCTCCGCCCTAATGCGCTTTTCGTACGGATACATCGACTGTGGGGGGCCAAGTGCACTTACGAGAGCAGCTCCCCTTACGAAAAAATCAGGACCTACGTTAGCGTTCAGTTGCGGCGCCAGCTCGGATCGATCGAAAGTACCGTGAGCGACGGCGTCGAGTAGCCTGCGAGCTCGATCGACCATCGCGTCGTCGACAACAATTGGGTCGGGCTCCGGGAACGACGACATTCTGGTCTGCATGGGAGCGTTCTGTGCGTCGGCAGCAGCGGCCGGATAAAACGCGGACGCGGCTAAAGCGGTGACCGACGAGAAGGCAGAGATGAAAAAGCGGCGCACCATGTCTATCATCCTCCAATACGCGCGAGTTTCATCGCCATTCTGCCACTCTGCGGCTCACTCGTAAAGTACCTCCAGCAGGCGTGGCATTCGCAAAGACAGTGGGCGGTAATACCCTTGTCGAACTGACGCCGGCGGTGCCCCGGTGGGACTGCGCCCGGCCTCGCCGAAGCGTCACCAAGCCCCGTGAGGTTCACGGTGCAAGGAGCACTATAGATGAAGAGTCGAGAGCTGAGCCGCTTCGCGTTAAGCGTTTGCGCGGTTACGGTAATGCTTGCCGGGTGCGGCGGATCGGAGCCGCCGATCGGCGCGCCGGGCGCGCTGCCCCAAACATCCGCGCTCGCAACGCACGCCGAGCGTGACACGTCGTGGATGCTGCCGGAAGCGAAGAGCGAGGATCTGCTTTATGCCTCGAGCCTGCACAGAATCGATCTCTTTTCGTATCCCGCCGGCCGGCGCGTCGGAGAACTCCACATCCGCTACGACATCGGTGGCCTTTGTTCCGACCCAAAGGGCGATGTCTTCGTGGATGCCGGTGCAAAGATTTTTGAGTACGCGCACGGCGGCACCGACCCGATCGCCACGGTCAAATCGAAGTTTGGCTTCGCTTTACAGTGCGCTTTCGATCCGACGACCGGCAACCTGGCCGTCATCGGCACCATCGACAGCGGGCCGGAAAGCGTCGTCATCTACAAGAACGTGACCGGCAAGGCTGAAGCATATGAGGATTACGGCCCGTTTTATAGCTTCTTTGATTGCGTGTATGACGGCAGCGGCAATCTCTTCGTCACTGGCTATACGGGAGCGCTTGGAGAACTCCCCAAAGGCGCCGGCGACTTCATCAACTATACGCCGTCGCTCAAGACCGATGAATCGGTATTGACGGGGATCCAATGGGATGGGAAGTACGTGACCGTCCAGGAGCTGCCGCCCGACAGACATCACGCGCTGCTCGACCGCATAACGATCGCACACAAAAAGGCAAACGTCGTAAGCAGAACCGAGCTCGCGGGCAACCACATCGGATTTAAGTGGCTATATTCCGGCGTCGCCATCGGATTCGAGGGACAAGATCGTCGCGCGATTGGTTTTTGGCTCTACCCCGCCGGCGGCGGGACGACCAAAGTCCTTAGCGGTCACGGAATAAGGTTCAACGCCGCAACCATTAGCGTCGCGCCGTGAGACACTTAGCTCTAAGCACCAGCGTTACCGCAATACTGCTCGCAGGCTGCGGTGGATCGCAGCCGCCGATCGGCGCGCCAAGCGCGACGCCGCAAACATATGCTACCGAGGAACGCGTTTTTTGGGGCAGTCCGAAGTCAGCGCACCGCATCCATCACGTGGTGGTCATCGTTCAAGAGAACCGCTCGGTTGATAACCTATTTCAGGGATTCCCAGGCGCGGACACGCGGTCGTACGGCTTCGACCGAAAGGGAGACAAAATCACCCTTACACCGGTTTCCCTTGAGACGGCGTGGGATTTCCACCACGATTCCACGAGCTTCTTCAGCGCGTGCGATGGTCAGGGCTCGTACCCCGGGACCGACTGCAAAATGGACGGTTTCGACAAAGAGTACTGGGAATGCGGAAAGGCCGGATATCCGCAATGCCCTAATGCGAACCCTCCGTACAGCTACGTGCCACGCGACGAGACGCGGCCGTACTTCTTCATTGGGAAACACTATGTCTTTGCAGATGAGATGTTTCCCTCCAATTTCGATTCGAGCAGTTTCGTCTCTCACCAATACATCATCGCGGCTCAAGCCAGCTCGACGGTCAACTTTCCGATTGGTCCTTGGGGGTGCGAAGGAAAATCGACGATTCCAACGGTGACTGAGCAACGGACGATTGGGAAGAACGTTGAGCCATGCTTCAATAACAGGACCCTCGGCTACGAGCTCGACGGTGCGGGAGTCTCATGGCGGTACTACACATCCAAAGTGAACGGCGGCGGCGGCGCTTGGAGCGCGTATCAGGCCATCAAACATATCTACGACGGCCCAGATTGGAACAAGGACGTTATCACACCGCAGACGCGGTTCTTCAAGGACGTCTCAAACGGTGATTTGCCGGCCGTGAGTTGGATAACACCGACCTGCCGGAACTCCGATCACGCAGGCTGTCACTCAAACACAGGCCCGGATTGGGTTGCGTCGCTAGTTAATGCGATAGGCGAGTCGCAGTATTGGGATTCAACCGTTATCTTCATTTTTTGGGACGACTACGGCGGCTGGTATGATCACGTTCGCCCAAAGCTGGTAGACTACGATGGGCTGGGTATTCGCGTTCCGCTGCTGATCGTTTCAGCGTATGCCAAAGAAGGGTGCGTGTCGCACGTGCACTACGAGCACGGCAGCATCCTGAAGTTCGTCGAAGATCAGTGGGGGCTACCACGGCTCTCGGCGAGCGACGCGCGCGCCAATCCTATTGGCCGGGACTGCCTTGACTTCTCGCAGTCACCAAGGCCCTTTACAAAAGTACCCTCGTCGCACGACAAGGAATACTTTCTCCGGCAGCCGCTTGATCCGCGGCCACCAGATACGGAGTAAGCCCCGCGCCCGTGCCCCGCGCCCGGCGTTCGCGATGCGAGGCCGTGTTGTATTGCGCTGCGCCCCTCGGTCTAGACCCTGGAAATCGGCCGGACCGGAACTGCCGAAGGCCTGATGTAATACGAACAGGCATAGTCAAGAACCGGAGCGGATAGAGTGTGACCGAAGCGAAAGCCGATCCCGACCTTGTTAAGTTGTTGCTACAGCTGGGGATCGGCTTCGGGCGCTCAAACTGAGGTGGCCTTGCCATAGCACGAGGAACAGCGGGCGCTGTTACGAGGATTCACTAGTTCGTCGCGTCGGTTGAGCGATGACGACCTCGCCGAGCATCTCCACCGTACGCTCATCATGGCAAGCCGATGACCGCAGTCGACTTTCGCTCAGGCGGAAGGGCCGCGTAACACTACGCCAAGAAGGCTCTCATCCGCAACGTACGCATTCTTTACAGTAAAGAGGTAGGAGCATGTCGATTTCGCGCCTTCGCGTCACCGTCGTAACAGCACTGATGGCGTTGGCCGTCGCCGGTTGCGGCGAACACAACAGCGACGCCGTACCGCCGGGCGCGGCTGCGGCGGACGTTTCGGCTGTAACGCCCGCCGACACAACCTCCGTCTTAAAGAAGCTGAAGAAGGACGTTACGATCGGCTCGACCGTGGATCCGGGTAACGGCGATACCGGACCGCACGGCATCTCCATCGCACAAACGAGCTATGGAAAACTAAAGGCGGGACAAATCCTTGTCTGCAACTTCGAAGACAAGGCGGGCACGGCCGGTGACGGAACCACGATCGACGTCTTCGATGCGAAGGCGGGCTCCAAGCCGACGACCTTCGTGAAAAGCGCCCACATCAAAGGCTGCAGCGGCGATGCTCTGGCGGGGGGTAACCAGGTCTACGCTACGGGGATGACCAGCAAGCTGATGGCGCATATTACCCCTGCGGGCGCGCTCAAGAAGACGTGGTCCAAGCCGATCTCCGAAGCGATGACCGATGCCGATGCACCGCAGATCTACGAGTACTCGTCCGAGTTCATCTTCATCGGCAACGCCGACGACGGCGGCGTCGTGAGTTACAGTTTCGGCGGCTACGGGCAGGGGGTGGTCACCGAAGTCATCGGCGGCTTCCCGGTCAACAAAGGCTCCGGTTGGAGCGCGCTCGGACCGTCAGGCCTCGCGTATTGGTGCGGCGTACCGCCCGGCTCATTTATGTGCACCAAGAAAGGCAAAATACCAGACGAGCTTTTTGTCGCTGACGGTGCCTGCAACGCCGTTGTCGAGATCGACAAAGCTAGCGAACTACTTTTGACGCACGAAATCGTGGTCGAGCCCGGCTGCAAGACCTTCAAATGTAAATACGCGAAGTTTAAAATTTGCGGCAAGCTCGTCAAGGCCGGCGCACCGCTC
>JBAPZS010000231.1:0-3812 GCA_049285355.1 Candidatus Cybelea sp.
GAGGGATTATAAGCGGTAGCACCGGCGAGGTTGGGCTCCTCGTCATCGATTCGTGGGGCCTCGGCCGGTACGGTCTTTGGAAGTATAAATTCGAGGCCAGCGCCGTGATGGGACTCCCGTGAGCCCATGATTGCGTGGCTCGTTGCGACGATGCGGCAGAACGCGGAACTCGCGATCTTCCTCGCGCTGGCGATCGGCTACGTCGTCGGGCCGCTGCGAGTTGCGGGGTTTAACCTCGGCAACGTAACGGGGAGCCTGCTGGCGGGCGTGCTCGTCGGCCAACTCAACATCCCGATCTCGGCGCCGCTGAAGGCCTTCGTCTTCATGCTCTTCCTCTTCGCGGTTGGCTACAAGGTTGGCCCGCAGTTCTTCGCCGGATTGCGCCGGGACGGCATCAAGCAGGTTATCTTCGCCGTCTTTGCGTGCGGCGTGATGCTCGCGGCGGTCTCGTTATTTGCGGGTGCCGTCGGCTTCAACGTGGGCAACGCCGCAGGACTGCTGTCGGGTTCGCTCACGCAGTCGGCGGCGATCGGGACCGCAAGCGACGCGATCGCGCGGCTCAACTTGAGCGCGACGGTTACGAAGACGCTGCAAAATCAAGTCGCCGTCGGATACGCCGTCGCGTACGTCATCGCGACGATCACCGGGGTGCTAACCTGCTCGCGGCTGGTGCCGCGGCTCTTCGGGTTCAACTTGGCCGAGGAGTGCAAGAAACTCGAGGCGGCGATGGGGTTGAAGCCCGAACTGCCGCCGGGCGTCTTCGGCGCGTACACGATCAACAGCGTTCGCGCCGTGCACATCGCGGGCGACGGCATGGCCGGCAAGACAGTCGGCGATGTCGAGCGAGCATACGAGCGAAGCGGACAACGCGTCTTCATCGCGGCGATTCGTCGCGGCGAAGCGATAACGAGCGCCACGCCCGCCGACGTCCTCCACCCGGGCGACGTTATCGCGCTGGCCGGTCCTTCGGAGATCGTGATCTCGGAGGCGGCGGGCAAAGAAGTACACGATCCAGCGCTCCTCGACATTCCGCTCGCGCAACTCGACGTCGTGGTTACCAACCCGGCGATCGGCGACCACACGGTTGAAGAGGTTTTGACGGGACGCGCGCGCGGCGTCGTCCTCAAGAAGATCACCCGCAGCACGGTCGAGGTTCCCGTGCTTCCGCTGACCGTCATCGAGCGCGGCGACACGCTGCAGATTGCGGGATTTCAAAGCAACGTCGAGGCCGCGGCAAAGATCGTGGGGTACGCGCTACGCCCCTCGCCGGCGGCCGACGTCGTGTTTTTCTCGACCGCGATCATCATCGGCGGGTTGATCGGCGCATTGAGCGTCACGATCGGCGGGGTACCGGTCGGCTTGGGCACTAGCTGCGGCGCCTTACTCGCGGGGCTTATCGGCGGCTACTTGCGCGCGCGCTTGCCGACCTTCGGCAACATCTCGCCCGGCGTGCAATGGGCGTTCGATTCGTTCGCGCTCACCGTCTTCGTTGCGGTCGTCGGCATTCAAGCCGGGCCCAGCTTCATCGCGGGAATTCAGTCGGTCGGCCTGCCCCTGATCGCCGGCGGCGTCGTTATCCCGCTCGTCTCGCTGCTCCTCGCCGCGGTCTTCGGAAGGTACGTTCTCAAACTCAACAACGTCATTCTCTGCGGCGCGCTCGCCGGCGCCGATACGTCCACCGCGGCATTCGGCGCCGTTGCCGACGTCGCCAAGAGCAATATCGTCACCCTCGGCTACACGATAACCTACGCCGTCGGCAACGTCTTACTGACGGTCTGGGGCACCGTGATCGTCGGTATTTTCGCCACCAAGACAAGCACATAAGGAGTAATCATGGCTACCCCCGTCACCGACACCGATCCCCTCGAGCGCTTTCGCAAGTTCGAAACGCTCAGTCCGTTCGAGCTTAAAGACGACCTGATCAAGATCGCTAAGGACCCGGAGAGCGCCCACGCCTTTCTCGACGCGGGGCGCGGCAATCCGAACTGGATCGCGACGACGCCGCGCGAGGCCTACTTCCTCTTCGGCACCTTCGGCATCGAAGAGTCGAAACGCGTTTGGGACGAGCCGGATCTCGGCGGGATGCCAAGTCGTCAGGGTATCGGCGCGCGCTTCGACGACTTCATCAGCCGGCACGCGAAAGATTCGGGCGCCGCGATGCTCAAAACCGGCATCGACTACGGCGTCGAGAAGCTCAAGTTCGACAAAGACGCCTGGCTCTTCGAGCTGACCGACGCGATCATCGGCGATATGTATCCGGTGCCGATGCGCATGGGCAGGCACATGGAGCAGGTCGTTCGCGCCTACCTCGTGCGCGAGATGTGCGGCGCTTCGCCGCCGCCGGGAACTTTCGACGTTTTTGCCGTCGAGGGCGGTACCGCCGCGATGTGTTACATCTTCGACTCGTTGATGGTCAACGGACTGCTCAAGCGCGGCGACAAGATCGCGCTGGCGGTGCCGACCTTCACACCCTACCTCGAGATCGCGCACCTCGACAAGTACAAGTTCGAGGTGGTCGAGATCGATGCGAGCGGGACGTACGAGTCGGGCGCCCACTCGTGGCAGTATCCCGACAGCGAGATCGACAAACTGCTCGACCCGACGATCAAGGCATTCTTCGTCGTCAACCCGAGCAACCCGCCGTCGTACGCGATGCAGCGCTCGAGTCTCGAGCGGATCGCAAAGATCGTAAACGAGAAGCGCAAGGACCTGATCATCATCACCGACGACGTATACGGCACATTCGTCGACGGGTTCGAGTCGCTGATGAAGTGGGCGCCCCGCAACACGATCACGGTCTACTCGTTCTCGAAGTACTTCGGCTGCACGGGCTGGCGCCTCGGCGCCATCGCGATCCACCAAGACAACATCTTCGAGGGACTGATCGAGGCGCTGCCCGAGAGCGAGCGGCAACGCCTGCGCACGCGGTACAGCCCGCTCACGCTGACGCCGGACAAGATCAAGTTCATCGACCGGCTCGTGGCCGACAGCCGGCAAGTCGCCCTCAATCACACGGCAGGCCTCTCGATGCCGCAGCAGGTGATGATGACCTTCTTCTCGCTCTTCGCGCTGACCGATAACAAAAACGCCTATCGCGACCTTACCCGCCTTATCTGTCAGCGGCGTCTGGAGCTGCTGTGGAAGGGCCTGAATCTGCCGCTTCCTACCGACAAGAATCGCTGCGGCTACTACGCGACGCTCGACTTGATGAAGTGGGCGGAGCTGCAGTACGGCAAGGACTTCATGCAGTACCTCGTCGACAACTACCACCCGCTGCAGATCGTCTTTGCGCTGGCCACCTATCACTCGATCGTGCTGCTTAACGGCAGCGGCTTTGGCGCACCGGACTGGTCGGTCCGCGTCTCGCTCGCGAACCTGCCGGACAGCGCCTATGGAGAGATTGGAGCGGATCTCGCTAACGTTGCCGAGACCGCGCTCAAACGGTGGCGCAACGAATGAGAGCTCTCGCGGCGGCGGTCTTCGTACTAGCAGCGGGCATCGTGCCGGCCGGGTGCGGCCATGGCGCAAGCGAGAACGAAGCGAACGTCACGCCGCCTCCGGCGACAGTGAAGGTCGCAACGGTTCGCCAAGCGACGGTGCCGATAACGGAGGACTATCAAGGCACGATCGGCGCGATCGAGAGCGTCGAGGTGCGCGCGCGCGTAGAAGGCACGCTCGATCGCGCGCCGTTCCAGGAAGGCGCGCTGGTCCACCGAGGCGATCTGATCTTCCAGATCCAGCAGAGCGAGTATCTAGCGGCGCTGCACGCGGCGCAAGCACAGCTTGCGGCCGCGCAGGGTAATCTCTTCGCC
>JBAPZS010000232.1:0-6721 GCA_049285355.1 Candidatus Cybelea sp.
TGCGAAGACTTGGCGAGGTTAGCTGCAAACATTTCAAGACCGCCGCATTCAACCACTCTGCCACCTCTCCAAGTGCCCGCTAGGACTCATTCGTTCTGACAGTGCTTGGTGTCTTCCGTTGCCGTGATGGTGAAGACTTTGACCGGCGGTAGCCCGGCGATGGCGTTGTGCACTTTGTAGGCGATCGTGTGCCGATCGATCGCATACCGATTGTACTGCGCGTTGCCCAGCAAGACTACGTCGCTTCCATCGGGGAACAGGATGTTTTCGCTGGCGTAGAGATTCGTATTGCCATCGTGATCGTAGACGCCCCTGGCGAATACCGCGTCGTTGCGAGTGTACCAGCCCATCGCGTAACTGTCGCCGGGAGTCCCGCATTCTTCGGAAGAGGTAGGCCAGTGGGCGCGAACATCGCCTTGGCCAGTGAGCCTTGCACGAGGCGCTGCGCACGCACGGCTTCGTCCCACACGACGACGTCGCTAGCGGTCATGGCACCCATGCCGGCGGCATCGGATGTGGCAAAATTGAGCTCGGGACACTTGTGAAAGGTGCCGTCGGCAAAGCGCGCATAGCCGGTCGCAAGGTTCGCGTCTGGTTGCGAACCGCGAATGTACGCCGTCTTCATTCCGAGTGGCCGGAAGACGCGCATCTGCATTGCTTTGGCATATGTGCCTTTGGTGGCCGCCTCGATCGTGCGGCCGAGCAGCCAGTAACCGACGTTCGCGTAGTCCCATTTCGTACCGGCCGGTCGAATCGGCGGGTGCGCGTTCAACTTCGCATACACCTGAGCGACCGTGCTGTTACCGCTGGACGCACCGACGATTCCAAAAATTTCGTCACCACTTGGCTGCGTCAACGCGCCCTGTAATCCGCTGCTCATCGTGCTCAGCTGTCGCAGCGTCATGCGATTGCCGTAAGTGTAGCGCGGCAGCAGAACGTTCACCTTGTCGCCGATTGAGAGGAGCTGATCGCGTGCGAGCGTCAGCAACGCTCCGGACGTCATCTCCTTCGACAATGACCCAATGCCAAGCCGGCTGTGCGCCGTCATTGGGATTCCGCTTGCCAGATCGGCCTTGCCGTAGCCTTTCGCGAAGATGACGCGGCCGTGATACCCGACCGCGACCGAGAGTCCTGGTACCTGCGTTCCGATATAGGGAGCTACCGCGGCGTCGATCGCCGTTGCGTTTACTCGCACCGCTAACGAGTGCTGCGGCGACGAGTTGGTGCACCCCGGCAGCAAGGCGCACGCCACCATCAGGGCGACTGCCGGCCGCGGGTTCATGTGTTTCATGCGGAAAGCTCTTGCAGAGTTGGCGGTGGCCGCGCGCATCGGACTTCCTTAGTACGATACGGTCCGAAATCCCCGTGCATCTCGAGATAGGGTGCGAGCCTTCACATCGTCGAACCGGCGAGCCATGCGATTGAGACTGGTGACTGCCGCCGTAATCTTTATTTGTCCGATGGTGTCGGGCTGCGGCGGCAGCATGCCGGCGCCGGCAAGTGTACCCCCAAGTCTAGCCTCAACCAACGATCCTGCCTTTGCCTCCGAAACCGGACGCCCGTTCGCCTACGTTGCGCAAACGTGTGCGTCCAACTCGTCCTGCCCCTGGCCGAACGGATTGGTGCAGATGTTAGACGGCCCGGCGATTACCAAGGCCGTCGAAAACCCCACGACTCTGTCGCTCGATGATTCCGGCAATCTCTATGTCGGCAATTCGACCGCGTCAAACGCGGGTGACGTTAGCGTGTACGCCGCGAAGAGCGTGAGGCCGCAGCGGATTCTAAGCGGCCTTATCGGCGTTCCTCACGGGCTCGCTGCCACCGCCGGGGGGCGTCTAACCGTCGTCGCTCAATATCGCTCGGGTTGCTGTGAATTAGAAGGCACCGGCGCAATCTACGCGGCCGGCGCGACGCAACCTCGGCGACGTCTCAAAGGTCTCAGCGGCTTCGCCCATTCACCCGTGCTCGACAAGCTCGGAAATCTTTACGTGGGAAACTTCGACGTATTTCCCGGTTGGGTGAGCGTCTACGCGCGCGGGCGGCCCGTTCCGTCGCGTGTCATCCAGAACGGGATCGGCCTCCCGATCCAGCTGGCCGTCGCTCCAAACGGGGATCTGGTCGTCGCCAACGGGCTCTTTAGCGGTCGCTCCGACGTACTGGTGTATCCGGCCGGAAAAAGCACACCGTCGTTGACGATCGTTGCGGGCCTACGTAGAGTCAACGGCGTCGCGGTCGATACCGACGGCAACATATACGTCGCTAATAGCGGAAACAAAAGGGTGCGGGGATCGATAACGGTCTATCGGAAGGGGCAAAAAACGCTCTGGCGTTCGATTCATTCCGGATTCACTTATCCCGCAGCGCTCGCATTCGACAGCTCGGGCCGGCTTTACGTCGCAAACGTTCCGAATAAGGGAGCAAACACGATCGCCGTCTTTGCTTCCGGTGGTTCGACGCCGGAGCGCACATACGCGTTGAAAGAGCGGTTTTCCGCACTCGCCGTTCCCCACTAACCGGTTTGCTACTACCTCGAGATCGCCGTACATCGTGCCGTTCACAACGCAGGCCTGCTGGCCGTTAGTTTGCGCTTTCCATCAGTGGCGCCGGGCGATTTCCTCGATTTCTCCAAGTGTAATCGCCGATAAGTCGGCATCCTCGACGGCGACGACGCGGTCCGCAATGTCCTTGTGCTTTTGTTTGAGATAGCCCAGTAGGTACTGCGCCGCGCTGCTTTTGCCGGCCGCGTCGCCTACGAGAAGGATCGAAAACGACCCCTTGAGGCGCTGCGCAATACTGTCGTAGAACTCGTCGGCTTCGGGAGTGCGCTGGCCTTGGTAGTCCGCTTCTTTGCGGTGCTCTAGGTGACGGAGGAACCCATGTGGATCCTTGGGTTCCAGATGCCCTTGCTCCTCGAGCCCGCCGGCCGTACTTACAGTCTCAAAGAAACGCGCGCCTTGGTGATCGATGACCAATACCATCATTTAACGATTGATTCGTGGCAAGTTAAGGGCAACCTGGCAATGAGCTCTAGTTCTTATTCGGCGTAATGAACATGCGGGCATGCGCATAATCGAAGACGAAGTTGAAATGCTTGAGGAAGTCGAAGCCGACCAGCATATAATCCGCGGGCTCTCCATACTGGCAAGCGCTTTCATCACTATAAACAATCGGCCCGATCGAAAGGGTGCCGATGTTCGCGCAGCCGTCGAAAACCTTGAAGTGATATTTTGAAATCAAGTCTGGGCCAAAGAAGATGAGTCCGGGGCTGCCGGTATCGAGCTCGGCATTCACGGGCGTCGACTTATTTAGAGTCATCGGGATGATCGGAATTCCTTGCGATAGGTCCAAGGTAACGGGCAGGCCTTTTTCGGAGGAGAGATCGGTGGTCGAATCGAGAATGGCCATCGTCGAATCGTACACGTTGAGCTTGACGATCGCGCCGGCGAAGAGATCGAACCCGATGAGGCCGTCAAAGTGGTCGCGAGGATCGTTTCCGTATTCTGAAGTGGTAAAAGCTTGGGAGAACGCGACGACGTCGTGCAGCGTCGAATTACCAACCGCGATCGTTTGCACTCTGCGAAGGCGCGCCTTGACTTCACCGTAGATCATGTAGCCTAGGTCCGAGTTGTTGAGCACCTCAACGTGCGCGCGGTCGGCGAAGCGATCGTCGAGGACGATAGAATCCGCACCGGTATCGAGAAGAAAACGGCCCTTCACGCCGTTGATCGTCGCGTCCACGAGCATCCGGTCGTGCGTCATCGTAATCGGGAACGGCGTGCCATCGCCGAACGTCCACGACGCGAGCGGCGCCGGCGGATGGAGATCCTTGCCCCCTACAGCTACGTTCGGCTCAAACCTGGTGAAGGTCGTTACCGACTTATCGTCGTCGATCGTAAATGACGATACCATCTTCTTCCCCGGCAAGACGTCCCGATAGGACCGAATGTGGTACGTTGCTTCATACGTGCCGTCCGGATCCACCGTGGCCTGTACGTAGGCGCCCGTAGCCGGATCGACGTAAAGATCTATCGGATCGGCATTCTTCAGGGCGACGCGCACGATGCCCGCCGGCTTGCCGTCAATCGTCTTAGTCCCGCGGTACGTGGCTGGAAGCTCCGTCGTACCTTCGTTTCGCAACACCGTGGCCGAGGCAAGAAACTTCGCATAGTCGCCATACACCGGTGTCGTAAAGCCGTTGTAATCGGACTGCCAGAAGAGATTTCCCGTGTACCCGTCGCGCGAGGTTACGCCATTGCGTTTGAGGTCCGTTAAGCCGTCGTTATAAAGCAAGCCTTCGGATAGAAAGACGAACGTCTGCGTCTGTTTTCCTTTTTCGTCGGTGATGTTGCCCGTTACGCGCATCGTTTGGAACGTGCCGTCACCAAGCTGCCATCCCACGAACGACTTATGCTTCGCGAGCAGCTCCAGCGCTTGCGGATCCCCGGAGGACTGTGAAACCGCGCAAACGCTCGTTGGGCTAAGCGCGATGATGACCGCAAACGATACCGCGGCGAATGCTCTCATTGCAAATGCCCCTCCAGTCCAAGCGTCCTACCTCGGACGCGTTTCGTCGGCAGCAAGCGTTCCCCTGGTTGCAGAGGCCCCAGCAGCTTGCAGCCTACGCCTTCAGAACCTTCAGCACCGCGCCGATCGTATTCCAGTTTCGCGTTGTGACCGAGACGCCCAGGGCTTTGTCGATCTGGCCGAGATACGAGATCGTCTTCATGTGGCGCCGGTAGACGCCGAAAACGAATTGCTTTTTCCGTCCGACGATACGGACGTACCAATCGTCGTTCGAAGGGATGCCGAACGGCATGGCGGGCAGCCGTCCGGGCACCGGTTCGATAAGAATGCTAACGAAGCGAACGTGATCCGGGTCCACCGTCATTCGCTGGAACGGCGAGCGGCTCTCGAGCGCGAGCACGTCCGTACCCTCGCACAAAGCCACTTGCGTATCGAACGGCAAACGCCGAACGAGCTCCGAGCGAAACGTTTGGCCGGAGCCGGGGTTGCGAGCGATGAACAAGCCCGTGGCTCCGATGTTGACGACGTCAAAGCGCTCTAACTCCTTGGCCACGAGCGAAGGGCGAAACCGTCGATTTCCGCCAACGTTTGCACCGCGCAAGAACGCTACGATTGCCATGCCTTCCGTTTCGGGCTGGGCGTCCTTAATCCGCGAACCCTTGGGCGCAGGGGATGCGCCCGATGCCGGGCGATATTGTAGGATGCCGGCTCGAAATCGCTTGCCGCGAATGTCGCCGCTTGCCGCCTTCGCGTTGGCCGGAACGCTCGTCCCCGTTCTGAACGGCTGCGGCGGCTCCGGCACGCCTGGTACGGCTCCGTTCCTGCCGCTACCTCCGCCGCAAAAGGGCAAGTACTTCACCCATATCGTCATCCTCGTTCAAGAGAACCGCACGTTTGACAATCTCTTTGCGACCTTCCCGGGTGCCGACGGCACGAGCATCGGAAAGACGCACAACGGCACAAGACGCCTACGTGAGAGCGATCTATACAGCCCGATCAACCCAAGGAACTATTACCTTTACTGGAAGCAAGACTGCAACGGCGACGCGAGCGCGCAGTGTCGGATGAACGGCTTCGACACCGTCCCGATTGGGAAAACGCCGGGAACCTACGTTTATCAATACGTCAATCCGGCACAAATTAAGCCATACTGGGATATGGCGCATCAGTACGTACTAGCCGATCACTTTTTCCAAACGCAGGGCAGCGGCAGCTTTACCGCTCATCAAGACCTCATTAGAGGCGGCACCGAGCTCAACTCATCGCAGAGCCTGATTGATCTTCCGTCGCACCAGCCTTGGGGCTGTGACGCTCCGCCCGGCACGGTAACGTCGCTCATTTCACCGACTAACCGATATGACGCGGGCGGCGGTCCATTCCCGTGCCTATCCTACCGAACGCTGCGCGATCTGCTCGATGGCGCAAAAGTCTCGTGGCGGTACTATTCCCCGGCTGTTGGGCTTCCTTCCGGCGACGTCTGGGCCGCGTTCGACGCTATCAAAGCGGTTCGCTTCGGCCCTGAATGGTCGACGAATCAGGCCTCGCCGGAGACAAAGGCCTTCACCGACATCGACCGCGATACACTCCCCGGTGTCTCTTGGATAATTCCCGACTTCGACAATTCCGATCATGCTGGTAGGAGTGGCGACACCGGTCCCTCCTGGGTCGCACAAGTCGTCAACGCTATCGGCGAGAGCCCCGCGTGGAACACGACGGCGATCTTCATCCTGTGGGATGACTGGGGGGGATGGTACGATCACGTACCGCCGCCGGGTCCCCACAGGAGCGGCGGCTTAGGTTTCCGCGTGCCGCTTATCGCGATCTCACCCTTCGCGAAGGCGGGATACATATCGCATGGCCAGTACCAGTTTGGCAGCATCGTACGATTTGTCGAAGACAACTGGAGTTTGGGTCGACTCCAGACGACCGACGCAACCTCCTCCGATTTCGCGAACGACTTTTTCGACTTCACGCAGAAACCGCGTAGGTTCCATCGGATTGCGGCGCGATATTCCAAGGCATATTTCCTGCGGCAGGCTCCGTCGAACAAGCCCGTTGACGATGAGTAAGATTAGAAATTAGTTAACGTGAAACGATTTTTGCTGGCGCCGATTTGCGTAACCATCCTGCTTGCCGGCTGCGGCACGCAAACGCCGACCGCCATCTCGCCGCCGGCGCTGCCGGCAGCTTCAGGTCT
>JBAPZS010000233.1:0-2302 GCA_049285355.1 Candidatus Cybelea sp.
GGAACGGCATCGCGAGGTTGCGATTCGGAATGAACGTGACCGTCTGCGCTTTGTAGTCGAAGACGACGGTAAAGCGCGAGAGAAAACCCGAGCCCAGATTGCCCGCAACGCCGTGCGTTGCGAAGAAACCCGCGGTCACTTGCGGGATACTCAGCGGAACGTCGTCGAAGGACTGACCCGCGAACGTAAAGGTCTGCGCGCGTGCGTGAATCTCGTCGTAGCCGCCGCCAACGCCGCCCGCCGAGTGATAGACGAGACCGCCATTCGAAAAGAGATGGTGTTCTTTGGCGAAAGGCGTCGTGAGCACGATGCCGCCGGCGTTTCCGGTGTCCAGCAGGTAGTAACCCGAGACGTCATCCACGGTCGCGAGCACGTAAGCGTGCGAGCCGTCCGACTTAAATGGGAGCGTAACGCCGCCCGTGGGCGCGGGCGCGTCGAACGGCGCAACGTCGAGCGTGCGATCGGCGTAACGCACCGAGACGCGGAAGTTGGCGAGGTACTCAAAGCCGATCAGGCCTTCCATCGAGACGTCTTTGCGCGGGTGCGTGAGCGAATAGCCCAGCGGTGTGACGACGAAGTCTTGGTCGGCGAGACGCGCGCCGCCGAAATCGACGGTACTCACGTGGGCGAAGGCGCTCATCTGCTCCTTCGTGCCGGCGCCGCCGGTTGCAACGCCGCCCGAGGCTGCGATGCCGAGCCGTTTCGCGCCCTCAGGGACCAAGAAGTTGCCGCCGCCCGAATCGAAGACCAGCGAGGCCTGCGCATTGTTGAGCGAGACGGGAACGACGATGTGGCCGATCGTGCCGACCGCGTCGCTAACGAACGGAATCGAGACCGGCGACGCGAGGCTGCCCAGCGAGGTGTACGCCGGACGCGCCAGCCGGCTGGGATCGATGCTCGTTGAGAACTGCACGTTCTTGAGCGTCGTTGTCGTGGTCGTGCCGGAGGGGTCGACGTCGACGGAGTGCATCGCCACGGGAACGCCTTGAACTGTTTGAAAGTTTGAGCTAGTGGTCGTGTCAACGCCTTGGGCCGTCTGCGCGAGGACCTTCACGAGCCGGTACGACGCCGCGTCGAAGTAGAGATCCGCGGCCGAGCCGCCGCGCGGCTCGACGTGCAAGACGTAGGCGGGCTGCCCGTCAACGGTCTCTTCAATTCCCGATTTTATCGTCGAGCGCTGATCGCGCCGGAAGTACGCGTTGCCGGCGAGATAGGCTTGCGTGACGGCGTCGGCGACGAACGACGGGAGGCTGACGATCGTGAGCGAGCCGTTACGCAGCGTCCATTGCGTTCCGTCGTAGCCGACGACCTGGGTTGCCGGCCCGACGGTAATGCTGACGCGCGAGTAGCCGTTGTGCAGATCGGTAATCCCATCGAACCCGTTGGGCGGGCCGCCGTTCTGCGTGAAGGTGCCTGACTGCGTCGTCGCGGCGAAGCCGTCGAGCTGCGTCCCGCCGGCGGCGGTGTGGGCTTGAACGAGAACCTCGTCAATTTGCGTGGCCCCGATTGCGGCCGGATTCGGCGCGGCGCTCGCGCGTGCCGAGAGCGCGACCGATGCGAGCAGCAACGTTAAGAACACGACAACGGCGCGCATCATACGTTCCACTTCCCAGGCTCGGGCGCAATAGCCACGAGCGTCTTGCTCGTAGCGCGCTGGAGAATGATGCCGGCGATCGGATCCCCTGTCTTGAAAAACAAACCCCCTCCTCCTTGTTTCGGCACGAGCGCGATGCCGGTGTTCAGCGGTACGAGAACCGAACCGGGCGCATCGAAGCTCTGCATGAAGTTTTGTTCGTTGCTTCCATAAATCAAACGCTTGTTGGTGATCGTCAAGGTTCCGCCGATCGCGGCCGCAGGCAGCGACGTATCCGCCGGCGATCCGGCTTGGACGTTCATGCTCAATCGGACCACCGCGGCGTCCGTCGACGATGTAATGGGCGCTTCGGTAATCGACGCCGCAGCGGAATAGTACACGATCTCATCGGAGTCGAGCGTTACTCCGGCGGGCGGTTGGACCGGTGCGAGCGGATCGTCGCGCCATGCGCCATACTTCGGATCCGGCGGAGGGCTCGGTACGATGACGCTCGTCGAGCTGCGAAAAGCGTTGCGTCGTCGCGTTCGGAGCGCGACGATAATCACGACGAAGATCAGCGGCGCCAACCGCATGAGAAACCCGAATGGCCCGGAGTAGTATCCGTAATGCATGATGTGTTGCGGCGGGGCTTCGGCACCAGCCGTGCCCTAGCCTACATTAAGAAGTGCCACGCAACGCCGCTTCGGGGGGTCTATGAAGTCATGAAGG
>JBAPZS010000234.1:0-4273 GCA_049285355.1 Candidatus Cybelea sp.
CTTCTAACGACCGCAGTGATAGCTCTGCCGGTCCTAGGCGTCGCCGCGCTCGTTGGAACCGCGGTAGCGGTCGTACAAGCGGCGACTCAGGTACAAGAACAAACGCTGACGCTGCTGCCGAAAATCGTCTCGGTTGCTCTGATCGTAGCGATCTTCGGCGGCGCCGGGATGCATCTATTGGCAGCTCTGTTCGATAGAGCGCTTGCCGCGATTCCCAGCTTGAACGGCGGATAGTGACCGGCCTCCTGGTGTTGGCTCGCTGCATCGGGTTCGTGTTTCGAGCGCCCGGGTTTTCGCACCCCAGCGTCACCGCGCCGTTGCGCGGCGGCTTTGCCCTCGCGTTGGCGATGCTCATCGCGCCGCGCCTTCGTGCGGGGCAGCCTCACATAGATGGCTTGGGTCTCGTCGCGGTACTGCTCGCGGAGCTTCTGTTGGGGAGTGCCATCGGAATGGCAGCCTCGCTCGTATACGACGGCGCTTACGCCGGCGGTCGCATCGTCGACGACTACGTTGGCGTAAAAGCGATCGCACCGAGCGTCGTGCTCGTAGCGCCAAGCGGTTTTGGTCGACTTTGGTCGCTCGCTTTTACGGGCACATTCTTTCTAACCGGAGCATATCGTTTGGCGCTGCTCGGATTTGCGCAAAGCTTCGAACGCATTCCGCTGGGCTCGCCGCTTCCGATAGGCGCTTGGGCCGCATTCGCGGGCACTTTTGCGGAAAACTTCCTGTTAGTGGCGCTGCAGGTTGCCGCACCAGCGGTTGGACTAGCCTTTGTAGTTCAGGTCGCACTCGGCACGCTTTCGCGAGTCATTCCTCGCTTCGGCAGCTTTACGCTCTTCTTTCCGCTGGCGTTTGCGGCCGCGCTCATCGCTACCGTTATCGTCCTTCCGCTTGCAGCAGAGCGCGCGCCGCAGCCGGTGCTGGCGGTCCCGGCCCGATGACGTGAGCGACGCCGGCGAGAAGACCTTTGAGGCGACGCCGCATCGCATCGCAATAGCAAGACGCGAGGGCAACGTCGCTCGGTCCGGCGAGCTGGCGGCGAACTGCTCTTTTGCGGCAGGCGCCTTTGCCGCGATCGCCATCGCGCCACTGCTCGGCTCGGCCGCAGGGCACGCGCTCGTACAATCGACCTTCTTTATACCGACGGCTGCGACGTCCCTGACCATCCTCATCCTGGCGCTCATTCCAGTCGGCTTTGCCGCGCTCGCGGGAGCACTAGCGAACCTGGTTCAGAACGGCGGCCTCGTCTTCATCGCGATCACACCGAAGGTCGAGCGACTCAATCCAATCGAGGGTATGCGCCGGATTATCTCGCGCGAAACGATCGGCCACTCGCTGCGCGCCGCCTTCGCATTCTTCTGCGCAACGCTCGCCACCCTACCAACTCTGATCGCGTGCGGCTCCGCCTTGATGCGCTCGGCAAACCTCGTCCAGACCGTAAACCAGGTGTGGTCCGCGGCGGAGCGCGCGGTTCTCGCGGCCGGGGTCGTAGGGTTAGTCTTTTCGGTTGCCGAGTATGGTGCGGCGCGCGCTGCGTGGCTGCGGCGCTTACGAATGAGCTTCGAGGAGCGTAAGCGGGAGCTAAAGGAAGAAGAAGGCGACGCGTTTGCGCGTGGACGGCGTCGATCCTTGCATCGCTTGCTGCTCCGCGGCGGAATCAATCGCGTAAAAGAGGCGGCGTTTGTCGTCGTCAACCCTACGCACCTAGCTGTGGCGCTGGCATATCGGCCGCCGCGAATACCCGTTCCAGAGGTGCTCGTGCGAGCGCGCGACGATGCAGCAGCGCGCGTTCGAGAGGTGGCGGCGATCTATCGTATTCCCGTAGTTGAGAACGCCTCGCTCGCGCGGGCTCTCTATCGCGACGCGCGCGCCGGCGATGCGATTCCTGCGGCCCATTACGTAGTCGTGGCCGAGGTGGTTGCGGCTCTAATTCGTACCAAGGAAATCGCACGATGAGTTCGCAGAGGCGTCCCGTTTATGCCTTCGCGGCCCTTCTTTTGACGATCGTTGCAGTCCTGATCGTCCCCCTTCCGCCTTGGCTGCTCGATCTTCTACTCGGCATTAACATATTTGGTTCTGCGCTCGTGCTCTTGCTCTCGGTTACGGTCGAGGACCCGCTCGAGTTCTCTGCCTTTGCGCCCGCGTTGCTCATCGCGACCCTCTTCCGCCTCTCCCTCGACGTCTCCGCGACGCGGCTCATCTTAACGGCGGGGGCGACGCCGGGTGCCGTCGGAGCGGTCATCCCGGCATTTGGGGCCTTCGTGGTAGGCGGGAACTTGATCGTAGGGCTCATCGTCTTCGCAATCTTGGTGACGATTCAGTTCGTAGTCATTGCGAGCGGTTCGCAGCGGGTCGCCGAAGTAGCGGCCCGCTTCACGCTCGACGCGATGCCGGGCAAGCAGATGGCTATCGACGCGGACGTTCATGCCGGCGCCCTAGATGGCGACGGCGCTCGTCGAAAACGTGAAGCCGTCCAGCGCGAGGCGGACTTCTATGGCGCGATGGACGGAGCCGGAAAGTTCGTTAAAGGCGATGCCGTCGCTTCAATTCTTATAGTCGCACTAAATCTCGCCGGTGGCGTCTTGATAGGCATTTTCTATCACGGTCTCTCGCCGGGCGATGCCATCCAAACCTTTGCGTTGCTCTCGATCGGAAATGCGCTCGTCACCACGTTACCGGCCTTTCTCATTTCGACGGCTATGGGCATGATGGTCACGAGGGTCGCGTCCGACGGGGCGCTCGGCGCCGACCTAGCCGCCCAACTCTTCGCACGGCCCGATGTGTTGCGCAGCGCGGGCGCACTCTTGCTGGTTCTTGCGCTCGTGCCTGCTCTGCCTCGTCCGTTATTTCTGATCTTGGGGTCGAGCGCGTTTGCGATGGCGGCCCTAGCGCAACGCGAACGCCGGCGTGTGGAACGTGAAGTCGTTGACGCGCGAGAGCGAATCAAACGAAACGCCATGCGCCGCCCCGAGCTTGCGCTCGGTCTTGTGGGAGTCGACGCGATCGCCATTGAAATCGGCGCCGACCTCGCGCAACTTCTAGTAGCGCCGCTCGCCGAAGCTTTGCTCGACCGGATCGGTGAGGTACGCAGGGCGCTCGCGGCCGATATCGGAATCGTACTACCCGGGGTGCGCTTACGCGACGATCTCTCGCGCGATCCTCGCACCTACGGGATTCGCGTACGCGATCGCTTGGCGGGATCCGGCCGGCTCGAACTCCAACGCTTACTCGCAGTCGCCGACGAAACCGTTCTGGCCCGTTTTTCAGTACAGATCGAGCGCGAGCCCGTTTACCAGTTGCCGGCGGCCTGGATTCCGCCGGACGTGCGCGAGAGCGCTGTGAACGCCGGCGCTCTCGTTTTCGATCCGATCTCGGTGCTTGGCTCCCACCTAGCCGAGATCGCGCGAACCCACGCGGCCGAGCTCGTGGGCCGTCAAGAGCTGCATACGTTGCTCGAGCACTTGCGATCCACCGTCCCGGCGCTGGTCAAAGAAGTTGGCGGGGAAGCGCTCTCCTTTGCTGCCCTCCATCGCGCGATTGCGCTGTTACTGCGCGAGGGTGCGTGGCCACGGGACCCGATCGCCGTGTTGGAAGCCATGCTGGAGGCGGGAACGCCTGATCCCCGCGAACTCGCCGAAGCCGCGCGGCGGACGATAGTACCCGATTTACTTCGACGCAAGGGTGTCGTGCAGTTGGAGCCGGCAATCTTCGATCCGGAGTTCGAACGAAGACTCGTCGCCGCGTGGTGCGGGCACGGTGGAGATTCGCTCGAGCCTGCTGCGGCGCTTGCACTCCGCGGGCGGATAGAGCGGTATGCCGCTCGCACACCACGCGATCGGGCAGCCGTTCTTTGCACAGCGGCCCTGCGACCCCTAGTTGCCGAGTTCTTGCAACGGTCCGGGGTTCGTTTGAGCGTCTATGCGTTTGGAGAGTTGCCGAACGAAGTTGCGATCTTCCCATCCGAGGTCATCGCGCGGGAGGAACCGAACGCGCTCGTTCCATGCACCTAGCGCCGCTGGATTGGATCATCGTCGTCCTCTCCTTAGGCGTAAGCTTCGTGCCGGCGATCGTACTTGCGCGGCGTGCCGGGCGGAACATTACGGAGTTCTTCGCCGCCGGCCGGCAGGCGCCGTGGTGGCTGATCGGCATCTCGCTCGTCGCCACGACGTTTTCCACCGACACGCCGAACCTCGTCACCAATCTCGTGCGCGACGGCGGCGTTGCCGAAAACTGGGTCTGGTGGTCGTTTCTGCTTACCGGCATGGCGACGGTC
>JBAPZS010000235.1:0-10971 GCA_049285355.1 Candidatus Cybelea sp.
GTACTATAATCTCACCGGCGCCGTCGCAAACTCAACGAGCTACATCTTCGATAACGCGTATTCGATCACGATTCCCGGGCAGCAACTCCCCAACGTCCCGCTTGAAAAGGCCGGTATCGTGCTCGACTACAAGGCGCCGCACTCCATTCTGGAATGGCTCGCCGACGCGCAGCACGTTGGTTCGAACAATCCGAACAACTTGCCGGCCTACACGACCTACGATGCGGGCGTAACCGCCCAGTTAAAGACCGGAACGCTGACGTTGGCCGGGACCAACCTCTCGAACACCTACGCGGGCATCTTTTCGAGCCCGGCCAATGCGGTGCCGTTTACGACCGCGGGCGGATACGAGATTCCGAACATCGCGCGGCCGCTGACGCCGCGAACCGTTTCGATGACGTATTCGGTGAAATTCGGTCCGGGCGCGACCACGTCGCAGACGGCGACCGCGTTCCATGCGCGCGGATCCGGGGGTGGGGGTGGCGGACTTTTCGGCGGCCCGTCTGGTGCAGCGACTGGAGCGGGCGCCTCCGGGCAAGGCGGCGGACAGAACGGCGGTTTGCGGTCGTTCTTCACACCGCTGCCGCAAACGCCGCCGGCCGATCCGTTCGCGGTGGGCACCAATCCGGCAACCTGCAGCGCCGAGAACGTCGCCAAGGCGCGGCAGCTTTCGAGCGAACTGAAGAGCTATCAAGCGCAGATCGAAGCGGCGCGAACCGCGGCGGGCTACCCGGCAACGATGACCGCGCCGGCGCTAACTGACGCAACCGTAACCTATCACGGACTCAGCGCAACCTACGCGCTGACGATCACGCCGAAGGGATCGGGGATGCTGCGTGCGCTCGCCGGCTGCATCGCGCTGCACATCGCCCGCGCCGACGACGTCACGCAGCGAAAGCTCTACGCGCCGTCGAGCCCGCTCTTCTTCGTGCCGCAGCTGACCTTCATGCCGGCGGTCGGCCTGTATATCGTCGCGCGCCAGCAGCAACCGGGTCAAGAAGCCTTCCGCGTCTATAAACTCCCGGCGACGCCGCCCGCAAATCCGTTTGAAGTGCGCGCCGCCGCGGCGTGCACGGGACCGGTGAAGAATCTGGCGACCCAGGCACTCGACGAGTTGCGTAACCATTTTGCGAGCGGAGCGCCGACGCCGAGCTGGACGATCACGGCGCACAGCGCCAAGAGCGGTACGTGGTACGAGCTCGACCCGGGCGATCCGACGGTCGTTCCCGCGCTGCTCTACTGCGGACACGTCGCGACGACGACGGCCGAGGAGATTTCACAGCACGGCTTCGACGGCAAGCTCGTTCCCGAACTGAACTACGCGCCGAGCCTCGGCATCTACTTGATACCGCCGGTGCGGCGGGCGTCACCCTAAGCGTTCGGGGGAACGCCCCGCTTTGCGGGCGCGCTCGACCATCTCGCGCATGCGCGGATGTTCGCCGGGAATCGTTTTGACCCACGATTCAAAGGGCGGTACGGGCCGGCCGGCGCGAAACAGAACGTACCAGACGTTCATGTCGCCCATGAACGCAAAGCGCTTCTTGAAAGCCTTAGCCAGCGCTTCGTACGATGCAAACGAATCCAGATAGTTCGCAAAGCCACCATGTTCGCGCTCGGCCTCGATGAGGGCGCGCGCGTTCGCAATCGTCGCGTGAACCTTGCGCAGCATGCGCAGGATGCCGGGGATGGCCAGCACGCGCTCGATGTCGAGCGCGTCGTATGCGGCTACGCGGGCCGGGTCGAAGCCCGCGAAGGCCTCGCGGTAGGCATCCCAGTGCTCCGCGATCTGGGACCAACGCACTCCCGCTTGGAAAACCGCGCGCGTCATGATCTCGAGGTAGTCGGCGAGCGACGCCGGTTCGATCACGTCGGGTATCGTCTCGGCCACGGTGTTTCGCCGCGCTACGGCGCCCCGGCGCGCTGCACCTCTCGGACGGCAGGGACCAGCCGACCGAGAGTCGGAAAAGCCGGGCACTAAATGCTACTCTCGTCCCCACCGCCCGGGAGAGTTTTTAAGGAGTTTCTTTTCGTGTACGTAGATGAGATGCTCACCTGTGTGGACTGCGGGCGTCAGTTTGTCTTCAGTTCGGGCGCGAAATGTTTTCGGCAACCTGCAGCAACTGCAGCGGCGTAGCAGAGGTGCCGTTCAATCCGCGCGGCGATAAGCCGGTCTACTGCCGGGAGTGCTTCGGCTCCCGGCCGGCCTATCGCTGACTCCTAACACGGCCCCGGCACCACCGCCCGCGTACGACGCCGTCGTGATCGGCGCCGGCCATAACGGTTTAGCCTGCGCCGCTCTCCTCGCGAAGGCGGGATACTCCGTCGCGGTTTTTGAGCGTTCCCACAAAATCGGCGGCGCGGCCGTCACCGAGCAAGAGATTTGGCCCGGCTACGCGCTCTCGACGGCGTCGTACGTCTGTAGTCTGCTCGATCCGTGGCTGATCGAGCAACTCGACTTGCGGTCGCACGGCCTGTCGTACTACCGCAAGGACCCGTACGCATTCACGCCGTTGCTCGACGGACGTTCGCTGCTGCTGGGCTCGGACCGCGAGCGCAACGCAGAAGAGATCGCGCGCTTCGATCCGCGCGACGTCGCCGGCTTTGCGGCCTATTCCGATTGCACCGACGGCCTCGGGCGCGCGCTCTTCGATTCGTTCTCCGACGACCAGCCGCGGTTCGACCGCTTCGATGCCCAAACGCAAGCGCTGCTTCGCGGCTCGGCGGCGGATTTGGTGGAACGCTACGTCAGGACTCCGGTGCTGGCGGCCGAGCTCGTCAACGACGGACTCATCGGTACGTATCGCGGTCCGCGCGATGCGGGAACCGGCTACGTCTTAGCGCATCATCTCGCCGGCCGCATGCTTGGGGTTCAGGGAGCGTGGGCGTTCGTGACGGGCGGCATGGGATCGGTGTCGCAGGCGTTCGCCGCGGCGGCGCAGGTGCACGGCGCCGAGATCTTTCCCGATACGGCGGTTGCGCGGGTAATGCTCGATGCGGACGGTACCGCAAACGGCGTCGTTATCGAGGGCGAACATCACGGCGAGATTCGCGCGCGTGCCGTCCTCTCGAACGCGCACCCGAAGCGAACGTTTCTGGAGCTGCTCGATTCGGCGTGGCTCGATGCGTCGTTCTTGGCGAAGGTACAGGGTTGGCAGAGCGTTGGTGCGGCGCTCAAGGTAAATCTCGCCCTCGGCGAGCTTCCCAACTTCACGTCGCGGCCGGGAACCGATGTGCAGCCGCACCATCGCGCGACGATTCACGTGGCGCCCTCGGTCGATTATCTGCACAAGGCCTACACCGACGCGCGCGCGTTTGGCGAGAGCGACGAGCCGCTCATCGAGTGCTTCCTGCAGACGACGGATCCGTCGCTGGCGCCGGCGGGCAAACATATTCTCTCGATCTTCGCGCAGTATTTTCCGTACGATCGCGCCGACGGCTGGTCGCCCGCGAAGCGCGAGGCGGCGGCCGACAAGATCGTCGCCATTCTCGCGCGCTTCGCCCCGAATCTCCCCAACTCCATCGAAGCCCGTCAAATCTTGGCCGCCCCCGACTTGGAGGAGCGCTTCGGTTTGGTCGGCGGCCACATCTTCCACGGCGAGCTGCTGCCGGGGCAGATCTATGAAGAGCGCTTCGACGTTCGCACGCCGGTGCGCGGCTTGTACCTCTGCGGCTCGGGAACGCATCCGGGCGGCTGCGTGAGCGGCTTCCCCGGCAAACGGGCCGCAAGCGCGGCGCTGCGCGATCTTTCCGCAACAGTCCGGTAACGCTCGTCGCGTACGCTGAGCGGATGCAGATAACGTGGAAGCCGCTGCGCGACGGTGCCGATCAGCCGCGCTCGAAACTCCCGCAGAGCGCGTTTGCCTTTCCGCACGAGCGAAAGGAGCCGCTCATTGACGCCGGTCACGTGCGCAGCGCCATCGCGCGCTTTGGCTCGGTCGAGGGAGTCAGCGACGCGGAGCGTGCCCAGGCCTTCGACAACATCAAAGCGGCGGCGGGCTACTACGGCATCACGCTGCGAGCCGCGAGCTGGCACGACCTCATCGGGTGAGCCGTTTTCGCCAGGCGCCTCTCAGTGAGTTTTAGGTCCGTGGTTATATAATCGCTCCATGAGTAAGAGCTTTTTCGCCCTAGCGTTCGCGCTGAGCCTCATTCCGGCCGGAGCGCTCGCACAGGACACCAGCGCACCCCCGGCATCCAGCGATGCCCAGCGCCAGCAGATGCGGCAGACGATGCAGAGCTTTATCCAGCAGGAAGAGCAGTTGCACGAGCAGATGCGCGGCCAAATTCTGTCGAGCCTGACGCCGGTCCATCGTCGCGCGATCGCGGCGGAGATCGGCGAGCTCGTCATCTCGGCGAACCCCGATTCCGAAGCGACGGCCAAGCGGATCGACTCGATCCTCTCGCCGGGCGAGCGCTCGCGCATCGTCGCGGCGCATCAGGCCTTCGCGACGCAGAGCCGTGCGCTCCACGATCAGATGAAGGCCCAGCTGCAGCAGATGATGCCCGCCGGCCATTTGGGCATGGGCGATCACCCAATGATGGGTGAGGCGATGCAGCGGGAGATGAACGACGCCGGCTGGATCGTGCTGCATGCCCTGCCGCCGCATGCGCCCGGAATGATGGGCCATATGATGTAAAAGCGAGCGGCATGGAGCCGCTCGCGCCCTGGCAGCGCACCCTCTGGCTGATGGTGATGGTGCAGGCGATGATGTCGTTCGCCTTCTCCGTCTCCGGGCCGTTTCTGCCGCTCTTCATCATCCAGCTCGGCGTTACGCCGCTGGCGAAGGTCTCGGTGTGGGCCGGCGCAATTGCGTCGGTCAACTTTTTGTTGGCGGCAGTCTTCTCGCCGTTCTGGGGCGGCATCGCCGACCGCACGGGCCGCAAGGCGATGGTCGTCCGCTCTTGCGCCGCGATCAGCATCTTCACCGCGGTGATGGGCACGGTGCAGAACGTTGGGCAGCTCTTTGCGGCTCGCGCCTGCATGGGCATCTTCAGCGGTTTCTCGGCGGCGGCAATCGCGATGGTCGGAACGCAGGTACCCGAGGAGAGCCTCGGGTTCTCGCTGGGATGGATGGCGACCGGGCAACTCATCGGCGGCCTCGCCGGCCCGCTCTTCGGCGGTTTTCTCGCCGATCGACTGGGCGACTACCGGCACGTCTTCTTCGTAACCTCGGGCGTGGCGCTCGCCGCCACGCTCGTCGCGCTGATCTTCGTACGCGAACATTTCAGGCCGAACGAGCCGCGGGCGAGACGCTTGGGATTCTGGCAGAGCCTGCACGAGATCGCGCTCCATCCGCGGCTGGCGCCGATGTTCGTCGTCGTGCTGCTCGCGCAGGTCGTTGCGTTCGGCGTTCAGCCCATCGTGCCGCTCTTCGTTCGCGCGCTCGTCGGCAACGCATCGTGGCTGGCAACGGCCGCCGGACTCGCGTTCGCGGTTACGGGTCTAGCCGATCTCATCGCCTCGCCGTTTCTTGGAAAGCGCAGCGACCGAATCGGTTACCGGCGCGTCTTGCTGATTTCGTTATTCGGCGTGGCCTGCTTTACGATTCCGCAGGCCTTCGTGCACGGTATCGGTAGCTTCATCGCGATGCGCTTCGGCGTCGGCCTGTTCTTAGGTGGAATTTTACCGACCGCCAACGCGCTCATCGGACGAATGTTTCCGATCGACCGTCGCGGCCAGGTCTTCGGGCTTACTTCGAGCGCGACGTTCCTCGGCATGTTCATCGGCCCGCTGCTGGGCGGCACGATCGCGGCGTCGTTTGGTTTTGCCGCCGTTTTCATCGTAATTGGCGCGATGGCGCTGGCGAACTTCGCCTGGGTCGCGTTTAGCGTGCGCTCGTCTGAGGCGTAAGCGACTCCGCAAATAGAGCGACGAGGCGCTCGAGACCGATGCGATCCGCATCGGTGAAGCGCGCCAGGGCTGGGCTATCCACGTCGAACACGCCGAAAAACATGTCCCGGATAAAGAGCGGTACGACGATCTCCGAACGTGAGGCCGCGTCGCAGACGATGTGATCGGCGAAGGACTCGACGTCGGCCACGACGATTGTCGCGCGCTGCTCCGCGGCCGCGCCGCAGACGCCGCGGCCTCTGGCGATGCGCGTGCAGGCCGGCGCTCCGCTAAAGGGGCCCAGCACGAGCTCGCCGTTCGGCGCGGCGAGGTAGAAGCCGGCCCAGTTTACGCCCGGAAGCTCGTTACGGATAAGCGCGGCGAAGTTGCCGGCATTTGCGACGAAGTCGGCTGCGCGATCGAGCAGCGCGCGCGCCTGCTCTTCCAAGCGGTTGTAAACGTCATGCGAGTTCACAGCGGATACGGGTTCTCGCTGTAAACGGGGGTGGTTGCTCCGTCTACGGTGATGGCGTGCCAGGGTTCGGGCGTACGTTTGTTGAGCAGATCGAAACGTTCGCCGTCGCGGGCGATGTGCGCGATCTCGACCGTGTAACGCAGCGGTTTGCCCGCAAGCAGCCGCGGCGGCGTGCTCGCTCGCATCAAGTAAGCGCCGTGAGCGCCAGCGCCATTGAGTAGGGTCGCCGTGCCATCCGGATCGACGACGACGGCGCTTCCCTGGTCGATGCCGAGCGCGTAGACCGTGGTCGCGTTCGGGAGCAGCCGATCGTGGAAGATGCGCGCGAGGAATGCAACCGTACGTCCGAGCCGATTCCGCGCGACGAGATGCGTATCGGTGATCGTGTCGGCGAGGGCGGGCCACGAGAACAGGCCGATCGTGAAGCTGATGCGTGGCTCGAGCGGATCGTTCGTTGCGTCGGCGGTCGTGGTTTCGACGTTGAGACGATCCGCCGTGACCGAGTCGTAAACGACCGCACCCTGAATCGCCAAGCCGGCGCTCCCGCCGCCGACCACGCCGCCGCGCGCGTAGACGTTCTTAACGGCCGCAATCAGGGCGCCGCCCTTCCAGCGCACGTAGTTTGCTTGATCGCCACCCGCGAAGTACACGGCATCGGCGCCGTTGACGAGCGGCGCGACGGCGTCCACTTGGGCCGGCGAAGCGCAGGGTGGGATCAGTACGGTCTGCACCGACGCAAAGTTCCCCGCGCGGTAAAAGTGGCGATCGTCGATATTCGCATACGACGCCCGGAGAACAACCACGTTGCCGCCGCGGCGTGCCGTCTCGCCGAGCAACCGCCGGTGCAGCCACACCAATGTAGAGTCAGGCGATCCCGACGCACCCGCGCCGTCGAGAAGAAGACCGGGCCCATGGAGATGCAGCGTCGGCACGTACGTACCGAAGCGGGGGAAAACGGTGACCGAGCACATGGCTAACGCGAGAAGCAAAACGCTTCAACTTTCGCCCTGGCGACGAGTGTGCCCACCAATGATGGCCCTGGTTACGCTAAGAAGGGAGGCAGGCGAGCGTCCTTGAACCACCAGGCCCCTACTTGCGCGATTTCCGCAAGTAGCGAGGCGGGCACTTTTCGTTGCGGTTCTGAGAGGCGACTATGAAGTTTGATATGAAGGATCTCGGGGTCAGTATCGAGGTCGACAAAATGTCGAAGGAGCATTACACTTTTCCAGTGTGTGACTGTCACGGTACCACCGTGAATATACCGGGTGGCAAAACGGGAAAAGACTTACTGAGCCACCTCGAAAAAGTCACGGCCGAGCTGAAGAAGGCTCAGAGCGAAACTAAAGCGTAACCGGCCTCAGCCGCCATAACCTTGTTTCGCGCCAACCCTGCATACGAGTTGGTGCCTCGTGGTGGTCTGTCGCCGAGTGAGCAGAAAGCCATGGGTTCCTCACTCGACGACCCTCGCTGGTGCGGAGTGCTGCGTCCGCGTGAAGGCGAATCGTTAGGACTGAAAGCAGTCGGCCACGACACCGCGCGGTTGCTCCAGGCTCTCGCCGAACCGGCGCCACTTCCGGAGTACGTCGCCTACGACGCCGATTCCGAGTCGCGCAGAGAGATTCTCCGGCTCATTGCGGACCGGGTTATCGAGGTTGACCTCGGCGCCGGCTTCGTTTCCGGCGCGGATGCCTTGGCGTTGTACGGACGGTCGGCGCCTGTTTGCGAAGGCGGGCGTATTGCGAAGCTGTCGCGCAAGGCTCTGCAATACGCGCAATCCCTTCCGATCGAAGCGATCCACGATCTGGCAAAACGAATCTACGACTATAACTCGTTGCCGCTGACGCCACGATGGCGGAAACTCTTGCAGGCGAGTGAGGGGCACGCGCGATATCTTGGGCTGGCCGCAAACGGTCCCGCGACGGGAGCGCTTTCGCACGACTGGAACGCGCTAACCTCATCCTCCGATTGGCTCGCGTGGGGCAGCACCGAACGGATGACGGCCTCTTCGCGCTTTCCGTTCAAGCTGTACGTGAGCCCGGCGCCCGAGGCGCTTTGCGCGGACGGCTTCGCGAGGGTTATTTCGGCGCTGTCGACGACGCGCGCGGTGCAGTTTAAGGTGGGGGCTAATGCAGTCGGTTTGTTGCGGCCCGACAAGCTCGTCGTGTACTTTGCCGACTTCGAGGCGCTCGTCGAGGGCGCATCGCTAGTCTACGAGCGGCTCGCCGGAATGCCCGCGCACGGCGTGCCCTTTTCGGCCGAGTTCCGCGGCAATGGTCTACTCTCTTGGGGCGTTGATCCCCCGCGAACCGGCGGCTCGAGCTGGAGCATTGGTGACAGTTGGCGCGTGTGGGTCGTTCGTCTTCTCGCGCGCGCCATTATCGATGCACGTCATTCGCCGCAAGCATGGCGCTTTGCGATGGAGCGAGTCCGTCTCGAAGGCGTGGATCCGAACACCTGGACTCCGGAGGTGTCGATCTTCCAAGAAGCCTAGGCCGCCTTTCGATAGCGGGAAACCTAGGCTTTTAAGGCCTCCTCGATTGCCTGTTCCGGGCTCATTGCCGCCCCGGCACGCATCAGTGCGGTCAAGAGCTCCGGCGCGATCGCGCGATGCAGAGCATCAACGGCGAGATCGCGCTCCTTTTCTTGCGTGATCAGCAAGGCCGATCCCAGCGTCGTAAGCCGTGCGTCGATGAAGCCTTGTAATCGTGCGGCTCGCTCCGCCGCGCTCTGGTCTTGTGGCTGCAGCGCTGCGATGGCGGCGAGCTGCTGCAACGCGTAGACGGCAACGACGTTAAACTGGTGTTCGAGCGCGACGTCGAGGGCCTCGCGTGCCCGGTCCCGTCCCTCGGCATAGCGCGACAACGCCAGCAGATAGACGGACATGGCATTGAGCGCATCGGCGATGCAACGCGCGTCCTGATTGCGTGCGCCGAGCGCATGCATTTTCGTCGCTCGCTCTAAGGCGAGGGTCACCTCGCCCGCGCAGAAGTCGTATCTTCCGAGGTCGTTGATCGCGTACGCGAGATCGACTTCATCGTACTCGGATTCATAGATTGGCAAGATTTCGGCGAAATAGGCACGGGCCGTTGCGAAGTCGCCGGCCTTTGCGTTCGCGTAGGCGAGGCATCGTAAACTCCATGCGATCGCGCGTTGGTGACCCAACTGGCGCGCGGTACCTAACGCCTCTTCGATGAGTACCTTTGCCTCGTCTACGCGCCCGAGGGAGATGAGCGCATTACCGGCCATAGTTTGGGAGCGGACGACATTTAGCCAGTCACCGCTCTCACGGCGTAGCGCGATCGCTTCCCAAGAACTCGCCACTACCGCTTGATACTCGCGGAGGATGAAGGCGGTGAGCGCCTTCGTTTGCATGAGTCCGGCAAGTACTTCCGTCGGGGTTTGCTCGTCGACCAGGTCGAGTGCCAGGTTGACCCAGCGACGCGCTTCGAGCGGCATCAAGCCTGCGGGGAAACCCGCTGCAAGCCGTTGTCCGAACAAAACGTCGCCCCGTTCGCCCAAGGCCCACTGCATGGCGGCTTGCCAGTTGTCGAGCTCGTTTCGATCCAGCGCGTCGCGCGCGCGCGCCGGTAGCTCGGAGGCCGCGACGTACGCTAGCGCGAGACGCCGGGCTATGAGCTGCTCTTCGCCGTGCTCCGCGAGCTTCTCGTGTGCGTACTCGCGGAAGGACTCGAGAAGCCGGTACCGCGACTCGGTTCCTTCGAAGTCGGCGACGACCAAAGACTTGTCGACCAGCGACGCTAGCCACTCCAAAACGTCGTACTTGCTGGCGTCTTCGTCGACATAGAGCGCGGCAGCCGTCGCAAGCGTGCAGCCGCCTGCGAAGACGGAGATCCGCTCGAAGAGGAGCCGCTCGGGCTCGGTAAGGAGGTCGTAGCTCCAGTCGATCGCCGCGCGCATCGTCTGCTGGCGCGGGAGGGCCGTACGCTCGCCGCCGGTAAGAATTCGAAAGCGATCGCCGAGCCCTTCTGCAATGGCCTTGACCGGCAAGAGGTTGATGCGCGCGGCTGCCAACTCGATTGCGAGCGGGATGCCGTCCAAGTGCCCACAAAGCTCGCGAACGACGGGCGTCGCAGCTTCGTTGAGCGCGAAGTGGTGGTCGACGGCGCGCGCGCGGTCGGCAAAAAGCGAGACCGCCGCCGACAGGCTAAGTGACGGCAGCCGGTACGTGTATTCGCCTGAGACTTTCAATGGTTCGCGGCTGGTGGCCAACACGCGTATCTGCGCGCAATTTCCCAAAAGCGTGTTTGCAAGGGTTGCGGCTTCGGCAATCAGGTGCTCGCAGTTGTCGAGGATAAGCAGCAGCTGCTTGCTCTGGAGGTAGGCTAGCAGCGCTTGCAGCGGCGGCTGATTGGGCGTTGGGTGGATCCCAAGCGCCGAGGCGATCGCCGAAACCACAAACGACGGATCGGTAACCGGCGCCAAACCGGCAAAGCAGACCGCACCTTCGGTCGCCTCGCCAAGCGCGCTTCCGACCTGTAAGGCCGTCTGCGTTTTTCCGACGCCGCCCGAGCCCGTGATCGTAACCAGGCGGTGCCCGCGGACCAGCGCGGTAATCTCCCCGAGTTCAGTCTCGCGTCCCACGAAGCTGGTCAAGGCGAAGGGCAGCGTCGACGCCGGGCCGCTCGGCCACGGCGGGGTCGCGGCC
>JBAPZS010000236.1:0-2618 GCA_049285355.1 Candidatus Cybelea sp.
CATCAACGTCGCCGCCGCCATTGCACGCCTCGCTCCCCAAATTTCCGTTGCACGTCGAGGTCGTGGTCGAAGTCAACAGCCGCGGACAAGTCGTGCGGGTTCAATCGACCAAGCCGTCCAAAATCCAGGGCTTCAACATTCAGACGTACGGCAACGCATTGCAAATGTGGATCCGGCACCCCAACGGGACCGCCCAGGTCGGTCTCTACCGGGTGACCTATGATTACGATCCGAAAACGCAAGAGGTCACGCGACGCGTCGCGCTGATCTCGGCCGGCGGCAGCTGGGGGAACGAGCCGGGCGCCGCCACCGTAATGATCAACTTGGCGAAAAAGGAAGCGGAAGAGGCGCAACACCACGCGGCGGAACAAAATGCGAAGCTTCCTTCACTCAACGAGATTCGCGGTGCTACTCCGAGCCCCAAACCGACCGCAGCGAGTACGCTGCCGCCCCTTTGAAGTTCCTGACGTACCGGCCGCAGGACGGCCGGCCGCGTCCGGGAGTTCTCGAGGGCGACTCGATCCGAACGATCGCCACGCCGACACTTCGTGCGTACGTCGAGCTCGCGCCGACCGAGCGCATCGCTTGGCATGCAGCCGACGAGCTCATCGCGTTGAGCAGCGTCGTTCTCGACGCTCCGATCCGCCCGTCACGCAACGTCTTCTGCGTCGGACTCAACTATCTCGCGCACGCGCAGGAGGGGGCGCAGGCGCGAGGACGGCCCTTGAAGTTGCCGAGCGTTCCGACTTTCTTTACGAAGGCGCAGACCGCGATCTCCGCTCCCGACTCGACGCTCCACTTGAGCGCTACCCTCTCGAGCGCGTACGATTTCGAGGCCGAGCTCGCCGTCGTCATCGGCGCAACGTGCAAGAATGTCGCCGAAGATGAGGCGGCGCACTGCGTCTTTGGGTACACGGCGCTCAACGACGTAACCGCGCGCGATTTGCAGCAAGCGCACGGGCAGTGGTTTAAGGGAAAGAGTCTGGACGAGACCTGCCCGATCGGCCCGTGGATCGTCACCCCGGAGGAGGTAGGAGATCCGCAATCGCTCGCGGTGCGTCTGCGCCGCAACGGCGTGGAGATGCAGCACGGGAATACGGCGGAGATGATCTTTCCGGTCGCGCGACTGATTGCGGAGCTTTCGAAGGGAATGACGCTCTTGCCCGGCGACGTCATCGCGACGGGAACGCCGGCGGGCGTCGGCTTCGCGCGAAACCCGCCGGAGTTTCTTGCCGACGGCGACGTACTCGAAGTCGAGATCGACCGCATCGGCGTGCTTCGCAATACGATAAGCATCGCATAAAAGGGCGTCGTCTCTCGAAGGACGTATGCCCGCGTTATGATCGTTGCCGTTCCTCGCGAGGCCGCGGTAAAGGAGCGCCGGGTGGCGCTTGTGCCCGAGACCGTTTCGAAATTCGTTAAGGCAAACGTCGCAGTCAGCGTACAGCGGGGAGCCGGTGAAGCGGCTGCGTTTCCCGACGCGCTTTACGCGGCGGCCGGCGCGACCTTGGTGGAAGACGTGCGTTCCCTGGCGGCCGGCGCCGACGTGCTGGTAACCGTCGGACGGCCGGGCGATGAAGCGTTGGCGGCCTTGCGTGCGGGAAGCGTCGTCGTCGGCTTTCTCAACCCGTTAGGCGACCCGGCCTACGCGCAACGGCTTGCGGCGGCCGACGTGGTCGCGCTCGCGATGGAGATGATTCCTCGCATCACACGCGCGCAGTCGATGGATGCGCTATCGTCGCAAAGCAACATCGCCGGCTACAAGGCCGTACTGCTCGCCGCCTCCGCGCTGCCGAAGTTTTTCCCGATGCTCACCACCGCCGCGGGTACGATTCCTCCGGCAAAGGTGCTGGTGCTCGGCGCCGGCGTCGCGGGACTCCAAGCGATCGCTACCGCGCGCCGCTTGGGCGCGGTGGTAAGCGGTTACGACGTGCGCGCCGTCGTCAAGGAGCAGGTCATGTCGCTCGGCGCGCACTTTCTCGAGTTCGACTTGGGCGTGGACGCTCAGGATGCGGGTGGATATGCAAAAGAGCTCACGCAAGAGCAGCAAGAGCGCCAGCGTCAATGGATGGTCGAGCAGATCGGCGCCAACGACGTCGTCGTCACGACGGCGCTGGTTCCCGGACGCCGGGCGCCCATTCTGATCACCCGCAGCGCGGTCGCAGCGATGAAACCGGGAAGCGTTATCGTGGATATTGCGGCGGAGGCGGGTGGAAACTGCGAGCTGACCGAGCCCGATCAAATCGTAACGAGCGAGAACGGCGTTACTATTATCGGTACGACGAACCTTTCGAGTACGATGCCGGGCGATGCAAGCCGGCTCTACTCTCGCAACGTCCACGCCTTGCTCTCACCGTGGATCAAGGACGGTGCGTTGAACATCGACATGAACGACGAAGTCGCAAAAGGCGCGGTTATCGCAAGCGGCGGGAGCGTTCTGCTTGGAGGGAACGCAGCGTGACCGACCTCTCGCATCTGATGGAACTCCTGACCGTCCTCGTTCTGGCGGTCTTCGTGGGCTTCGAAGTGATTTCAAAGGTGCCGACGACCCTGCACACGCCGCTGATGTCGGCAACCAATGCGATCCACGGCATCGTTCTTGCCGGAGCGATCGTCAT
>JBAPZS010000237.1:0-10279 GCA_049285355.1 Candidatus Cybelea sp.
GGCGAAGACCGGCTCGCCGCCCGCCACCGCGGCCTCAACCGCGGCGACCGCGCCGCCTGCCGCTCGACGCGCTACCCGAAAGGAGGCTGCCCCGACGAGCGTATCACCCGTTGAAAGATACCGCAGCTCCTCGGCGGCGGCCGTCTCGCGTCGCACGAGTTCCAGGTACTCCGCCACGTGAACCCGTTCGATCTCCGCGTCGCTCGCGTCGCGTGCCGACAACGGGTTCGTCAGCACACCCGACTCGCGCAGCCGCAGCGCGACTGCCTCGACGCGATCGGGCCGCTCGGGATGGAGAGCGTGGCGAATATGATCCCCAAAAAGGGGATCCACTACGAACTTCAGCCGGAGTGCTTAGTTGTCGCCGGTTTGCATGAATCTTCCGACGCCTTGTGCACGTCCGAATAATCCTTCGTGCCCTTCTTCATCATGGGCAGCAAACGCTTATAGGCCGCGACTGCCTTCGAACATTGATTGGCCGCCGCGTACGATTTTGCCGCCATGTAGAGCAACGGCGGATTCGCGTCCAGAAAGCCTTTTGCCGCGCGATCCAAGACATCGAAGATCTGCGCCGCCTCCTTATAGTTCTTCAGCTCGAAGTCGGCACCGGCAACGCAGCTGAGCGTGGCCGGCGCCCGCTGGATTTCAAAACTCTTTCCGCACGCGTCGCGGGCCCCGGAGTAGTCGTGCACGCGAGAGTACGCCTGACCGAGCAGCGCAAACCCCTGCGCGTCGGGCGAGATCTGCGTGTAGTGGCGCAGATAAGCGATGCTCTGGTCGTACTTGCCGCCTTGAATCGCAACTTCGCCGAGCCCGAGCAGCGCGCCGGCGTTATTCGGATCGAGCGCTAGCGCCGTTTGCCATTGCGCAACCGCCCGATCGTACTGATGGACGGACGCATAGTAGTCGCCGAAGGCGTCGAAGCCGGCCGGTACTTTGGGAAACTGCGTGGTTACCTGCTGAAAGATCGCGACGCCTTGCGCATCCTTCTTCTCTTGGACGAAATACGCGGCCTTACGCACCATGATCGCGACCTTTTCATCGTCCGTGGGAGCCGCTACGACCGCATCGTCGTAGGCCTCGCTGGTGCGCGCATCGTCGTGCTGGCGGGCATATAGATCTGCCTTGAAGACGAGGCTTTGAATGTCGCGTGGGTCGACCGCCAATGCGCGTCCGATCGTTTGCACCGCCATTGGGATGTTGTCTTGCTGCGCGTAGGTCGTCGCAATCTGAAAGAGCGGCGCAGTATCCTTTGTATTCAAAGCGTACGCCGCTTCGAATTGCGCGCGGGCGTCGTCGAAGTGCTGCTCCGAGGCATAGACGCCGCCGAGCGTCATCAGCGCCCCCGGATCGCCCTTATTGAAGGTGACGGCGCGTTTTGCGATGCGCTCTGCATCGTTGGGCCGATTCTCGCGGATATAAATGTCCGCGAGCGCCGCCAAGATGCTCAGGTTCGTCGGATCGACATTCGAGGCTTGCTCGAGATCGGCCGTCGCCTGCTGCGGTAGGTTGAGCTGTTGTGCCGCGAGACCGTCGTAGTAGAAGACCTGTGCCGACTTATCGCCGAGCTGCAGCAGATGCTGGGTGTACTGAACGGCGACGTCGGGACGATTGACCTGCAGGTACTCGCCCGCAAGCTGCGTCATTGCAAGCTGGTCGGTCGGATTCGCCTTCAGTTTCGCGAGCAGCCGCGGGATCGCGACGGCCGGCGGCTCCGGGCTTGCCGTGGGCAGCGCGGACGGCGACGGCGAGGGGCTCGGCGTGCCGGATGCCTTCTTTGCGAACGCCGACGGCGTGGTGGTCGCGATGCCGGCGGCAAAGGCGACGACGATTAGCACGATGAGCAAAATGCGTTTCAAGAAAGATGTCCTTTAGCGTTTTCGATAAGTTTCGTTAGCTCGGGAACGATGCGGAAAGCGTCGCCCACGACGAGAAGGTCGGAAAACTCGGCAATTGGCGCCGCCGCGTCCTTATTGATCGCGACGATCGTTCCGGAAGCGCGCATTCCGACTTTGTGTTGAATCGCGCCAGAGATGCCAACGGCGATGTAGAGATTCGGAGTAACGGTCTTTCCGGTCTGCCCAATCTGAAGATTATACGGCACCCAGCCGGCGTCGGCGGCGGCGCGCGAGGCGCCGACCGCACCGCCCAGTGCGCGCGCCAATGGTTTCAGCAGGGTCTCGAATGGTTCCGGCCCGCCAAGCCCTCGACCGCCTGCCACGACGACCGGCGCTTCCTCGAGGGCGAGCTCGCTCGTGCCTTCCTCGACGTCGCGTTCGATGACGGCGCGATAGCTGCGCTGAGTCGGCTTTGCAAGCGACTCTATTCGAGCCCCTGCCGGGGCGGTTTCGACCGCAAATGCGTTTGGGCGAACCGTTATGACGCCGTATTCCGCCGGGCGCAGCGCGCAATGCGTGAGCAGCGCGCCGCCCAGCTTCGGCGAGAGACATACCACGGCATCGCCGTCTCGCTTAACCTCGACGACGTCCGCGACCATGCCCGCACGAAGTCGAACCATGAGCGGCCCGGCGACGTCGCGGCCCGAGAGCGTATTCGGAATAAGGATCAGCGACGGACCGACCACCTGCGCCGCTGCCGTAAGATAGTCAACGACCGGATCGAGCAGGAAGCCCTCGAGCTCGGGATCTTCGTTGACGAGAATCGTCTCGAGCGGGTAGTTCTTGAGCTGCTCGGCAAGGGATGCGGATTGCGGACCCAAGACGACGGCGTGCGCCGTGCCGCCGAGCGCCGCCGCGATCTTGCCGGCCTCACTGGCCATTTCAAAGGTGACTTTGCGAGTCTTTCCTTGCCGGTGCTCCGCGTAGACGAGAACGTCTTTCACGTCAGACGAGCCTCTTCTCCGAAAGGAAATCGAAGATCGCTTGCGCCCCTGCAGCTCCATCGGGTGCCTCGACGATCTTTCCTTGGCCCCGCGCTCCCGGCGGCGCAAAGCTTCGCAGCTCGGTCTTCGAGCCGTCCGTTCCAACCGGAAGATCGAGCGAGAGATCCTGCAGCGATAGGGAAGCGATGCTCTTTTTTTTGGCGCCCATGATCCCTTTGAGTGAGGCGTAGCGCGGTTCACCAAAGGTCAACGCCGTAGTGAGCAGTGCCGGCAACGGCCCCCGAACCGTTTGATAGCCGGAGTCGGTTTCGCGCTCAACTTCGATGCTATCTTCGGAGATTTCAACCTTCCGCGCGTTCGTAATGCAGGGCAGCCCCAGATGCTCGGCAAGCGCGCTTGGGACCGCGCCGGTGCTGCTATCGTCGGTGAGACCGCCCACGACGAGCAGGTCGAAGCTCAGCGTTCGCAGCGCCGCCGCCATGGCATAGGCCGTCGCCCACACATCGCTGCCTTCAAGCCCGGCGTCGCTAAGGACGACCGCATCGTCGGCACCCATTGCGAGTGCTCGGCGCAAGCCTTCCTTAAGCCCGTCCGGCGCCATCGAGAAGATCGTCACCGTGCTGTCGCTGCCGGCGCGCTCCTTGAGCTGCAACGCCGCCTCGAGTGCATATTCGTCGTAGGGATTGAGCACGGTCTCGACGCCGGTTCGTACGAGACGCTTGGTCTGCGGGTCGATTCGCTTCTCGGCGTTCGGATTCGGGACGAGCTTAACCGTCACCACGATCTTCACGTGGTCGAGCGACCTCCGTTCGATAAGGAAGGAAGAAAGAGCGATAGGCTTTTGGTGGTCCTCCGCCGCCGGACCTGCCTGTCGCGGGGGCAGGGTCGCCCTTAGGGGGTGCGAACCCGGGGGGATGCTGCGATTCGGCGCACTCTTGATTTTTTTTGCGCTTCTGCCGTGCAGCGTTGCCGCCGCAGAGTTCGTCGCCAAGCCCTCATTGGCAACCGAGCACGACCCGGCGACGCTGGTGCTCGACGCCTCACGCGCGCCGGACGGCTTCATGGAGGTCCGCGAGCACATCCCAGCCGCAGCCGGACCCTTCACCGTCGTCTATCCGAAGTGGATCCCCGGCGAGCACGGTCCGACCGGTCCCCTGAACGACCTGGCCGCATTGCGCGTCTCGGCCGGCGGGACGCCGCTCGATTGGCGCCGCGACCCGCTCGATCTCTATGCCTTCCACGTTGACGTTCCGGTGGGCGCGCGCGCGCTCGACGTAGACTTCGACGTTTTGATGAACGCGCCGGGCGACGTGATGTCGACGCGGTCGCTTGCGATCGTTAACTGGAATCGCGCCTTGCTCTATCAGGACGGCGTGGACTCCCATCAGTATTTCGTGCGGCCGTCGATCGTGCTGCCTGGGCAGTGGGAGTTTGCCACCGCCCTGCGCACGGCGGCGCAAAGCGGCAGTCGCATCGACTTCGCGGTAACCCCGCTAAACATGCTCGTGGACTCACCACTGGATCTCGGGCGCTTCGTGCGCAAGTGGAATCTTTGGCGCGACGGCTCCGCGTTCGTCGAGCTTGACGCATTCGGTGACAGCCCCGAGGATCTCCAGGTCCCGGAAACGCTGCTCAACGCATATCGGCGCGTCCCGGCGGAGGCCTTCGCTTTATACGGGTCGCGTCATTTCTACGATTATCACGCGCTCCTCACGCTCAGCGGAACGGTGGGGTTCGAAGGCATCGAGCACCACCAGTCGAGCGACGATCGCGCACCCGACGATTTTCTGACCGATCCAGCGCAATCGCTCGCAAGCGGCGACCTCGTCACTCACGAGTTCTCACATTCGTGGAACGGCAAGTACCGCCGCCCGGCAGATCTCACGACGCCGAACTTTCAGGTACCGCAACTCACCGATCTGCTCTGGATCTATGAGGGGATGAATCAGTATCTCGGCGACCTGCTCTCTTTCCGTGCCGGCATTCGCGACCCGAGGCAGTATCCGGAGTACCTGGCGACGATCTACGCCCAGATGGATTATGAGACCGGCCGCACGACGACTCCGCTCGTGGACCTTACGACCGGAGCCCCGTACTACTATACGGCGCGCGGCGACTACAATGCGATCCGCCGTAACGCGAATGATTTCTATAGCGAGGGCGAGCTGGTTTGGCTCGACGTGGACACGATCATTCGCGAACGCTCGCGCGGCGCGCGCTCTTTGGATACGTTTCTCCACCTTTTTACGGAACCGGCGGTAACGGGGCCAATCGTCGAGACCTACACGCGCGCCCAGGTTGAGGCCCTGCTCGGCCAAGTCGAACCATACGACTGGCACGCCTTTTTTGAAAAGTATGTCTATCAACCGACGACGCATCCCCCAACCGACGAGCTCGCGCGCGCCGGTTGGCGGCTCGTTTACACGGAGAAGAGTAACGAATTCATCACCGCGGGCAATGCCGACGATCACGCGATCGAGGGCTGGTATTCCTACGGCGCGGAGCTGACCGCCGAGGGCGTCGTCCGCGACGTTCGCGAGGGCTCGCCGGCGTGGCGCGCGGGGCTCGCACCGGGCATGCGCATTCTCGCGGTCGACAATCAGGCATTCTCGGCCGAGGTCTTCGAGTACGCGCTGCGGCGCGCGTTACAGTCCACCGCGCCGATCTCACTGATTACTTCGCAGACCGGCTGGTTCCAAACGCTGTCGCTGGAATATCATGGCGGCATCCGCTACCCGCACCTCGAGCGCATAGATGGCACGCCCGATATGCTGGCTTCAATCGTGGCTCCGCGCGCCGCCAAGTAAGACTCCAACGGCCTTAGTCGAGAAGGGTGACGGCCCCGCTGCGCAGGTGGTATAGAGCGCCGACGACGCGCACCTCGCCCGAGGCAACGCCGCGCGAGATGACCGGCGGGCTGTTCACGAGCGCCTTTACCGCGGCGCGCGCATTCGCTTCGACGGCCGCATCTTGGCTGCCGTGCGCGTGGACGACGGCCGCCATCCCCGGGCTCATCAGCTGTTGGAAGGTCGCAAGATGCGGAGGCAGTTGCGTCTTTGTCTCAATCGCATCGTAAACGGCCTTGACGGCGCCGCAACCTTGGTGACCGAGCACCATGATCAACCGCGTGCCGAGATGCTCGACGGTATACTCGAGCGAGGCGGTAACCAGATCGTCGGGATAGTTCCCGGCGACGCGCGCAACGAACAGATCTCCCAAGCTGCGCTCGAAGATCAGGTTCGGGATGACGCGCGAGTCGGAGCAGGCGAGGATCGCCGCGAAGGGGGCTTGGCCTTCGACGAGCGTCTCGCGTTTTTCTTCAATCTCATTCTCTTTGGGAAGCTCGTTCTCGACGAAACGCTTGTTGCCGGCCATCAAAAGCGCAAGCGCCGCCTCCGGCGAGACGCTCTTCGCGCCGGGCTCCGCGGCCACGCCGCGTGCGGGCAGCCAGATTCCGGCCGCCGCTGCGGCCGAGCCGGCAAGGAAAAGCGAACGGTTCACTTCCATCTGATCACCACCTGATCACCACCAAACTCGGACGACGCCGGTAAAGTATCATGACGAACTCCGCGAGGAGCGTGGGATGGCCGGGGGTCGAACCCGGATGCTCTTTCGAGCAACGAATTTTAAGTCCGTCGTGTCTGCCTTTTCCACCACCATCCCCGGTTGCTACTGACGGTAGTGCTCGACGATCTCTTCGCGACGCAACTCCGCGATTTTCGGATCTTGACCCGCGTCACGGCGCGCGCGCCGTTGACGAAGCAAGTCCCAATATTGGTCGAGCCGCACCGAGATCGCGTCGAGGCGAGCTCGATCGTCATCCGTTAACGTACCGGACTCTCCATGCTCGAGCAGACGATGCTCTTGCTCCACTAAGCTCTCGATGTGTTCGTGAATCTGCCGGTCGTTCATGGACGAAATCCCCTTCGCGCCCTCGAACCTGCGTGGGCGGCCGGACGTTGTCCTGCCGTTGCGTCGCGCTCCTGTAGAAGAATGCCGAGAAGCAGATCCGCCGAGGTCGCAACCGCCTCGTCGCGGCCAACGATCTCCATCGCGGTATCGAGCACGATGATCCCGCCGGGAAGGATATCCGCGCGCTGCGGCTTCATACCGGGCACCATCTTACGCTCCTCGAGCGGCATCGCTGCCAGCAGTCGCAGTACGTGCTGCAGATCCGCGCGCTCCAATCGCTGGGTAGTGACCGGGGTTCGGCGACCGTGCAGGATGGCGGCGGTGGTCGTTGCGCTTCCTCCAACCAAAGCGAGCCGTTCGATGGCCGCGCACTGCGCTAACGGCTCCAGCGCTTTACGCGCGATCGCACGGGCGCCTTCGATCGCAGCCTCATCGATCGGACCGTTTTGGCCGGCAAGCTCGGGGACGGCTTCGGTAAGCCGAACTGCGCCGATCTCACACGAGACGACCTGCTCGGGCTGCGTTGACGTACCGATCGCGTACTCGGTGCTGCCGCCTCCGGCGTCGAGGACGCCGACACGCTCGCCGCGCAGCTCGCCGAGCGCGGTGAGCGCGCCTCGATAGGATGCGGTCGCCTCTTCCTCCCCCGAGAGCACTCGCAGCGGCGTGCCGAGCAGGCTCTGCACGCGCTGCGTAAACGCCTCGCCATTCTCCGCCCGCCGCATCGCGCTCGTCGTAACCGCAAAGATGCGGATATAATGACCCTTGACGGTCCGCGCAAACTGCGTTACCGTTTCCAGCGTTCGCGCCATCGCTTCGTCGGTCAGCAGCCCGCGCTCGCCCAAACCCTCGCCGATCCGCGTACCGACCGAGCGTACGAGCTCGACGCGCGGCGACTCCGGCGCCACGTCGGCGAGCAGCAGCCGCGTCGAGTTCGTGCCGATCGACACGATCGCAAATCGTTTGCTCATCGCCCGCCTGCGGGGTGAGGGTTATTGTTGCTTGGACGCAAAGAGCGCCGCCCGGCGTTTCTTCTGCAGGAAGTGGCGCTCGGCCGCGGGCATCGCGTCGGCCGGTTCCCACTCCTCGGTGCTCTTGAGATACGAGGTGATCTGTTCCTCGAGCTCATCGTCACGAATTTGCGGCGCGAGCGAGACCGCACAACGCCGGCCCTCCCGCCGCACCTCGAACGCCAAACGTTTGCGCCGGACGAGCGAGCGCTGATATTGATCGCGGTGCGTCTCGACATCGGCGGCACTGGCGGTTGCGAGGTCACCGCCGTCAAGGCGAACCGTCGCGCCGTAGACGTTCAGGTTGATGACGATTCCGACGAGCGTCTCGCTCACGGCGCGGCTGACGGCGCCGGGCTGATGAAGATGATCTGCTCGTTTGGACGAGCGAGCCGCAACCGGTCGTGTATCTCGGGAATGGTCCCCTCGGGATCGCGCAGGCGGCGCAGCTCGCGCTCCTGATCCGCACGCTGCCGCTGCAGCGCGTTGATATCGCTTCGAAGAGCCGCGAGTTGGTGCGCGGTTGTCAAATTCTCGCCGATCGCGCGTGCGAACTGCACGACGACCAACGAAACGACGAGGACGACGATCCCTGCCGTCAGCGCGCGGCCGGCGGCGCGAACGATGGGACGAAGGCCCCTCAGCGCGCCGTCGAAACGGGCTTTTGTGCCTCTGCCTGCCATTCTCCCAATCGCCGGTATTTTCGGTAGCGCTGCTCCATGAGCGCCTCGGGCGTCATCGCGCTAAAACGCGCGAGCGCCGCGGCAACGGCGCCGAGCGTCCGCGTCACGACGTCGTTTGCATTCCGGTGAGCGCCACCAAGCGGTTCGGGCAGTATCTGGTCTACGATCCCGAAGCGGTGTAAATCATCGGCTGTTAACTTCAACCTGGCAGCGGCCTCTTCCGCTTTGCTCGCATCCGACCAGAGGATCGCCGCGCAACCTTCAGGCGAGGCAACCGAGTAGGTGCTGTGCTCCAGCATGATCACGTAATCGGCGATTGCCAACGCGAGCGCTCCACCCGAACCCCCCTCGCCGATAACCGTCGCGACGATGGGAACCGTCGCCGTCATGAAGGCTTGCAGGCAGATCGCAATCGCCTCCGACTGCGCGTGCTCCTCCGAGCTAATGCCGGGGTCGGCACCCTTGGTATCGACGAACGTCACGACCGGAAGACGCAGTCGCGATGCAAGTTTGGTAAGGCGCGTTGCCTTGCGATACCCCTCCGGCGCCGGCATGCCGAAGTTGCGCTGCAGATTCTCCTTCGTATCGCGCCCCCGCTGCTGGCCGAGCACCATGACGTTGCGCGAGTGGAGCGTCGCGAATCCGCCCACGATCGAGGGGTCGTCGCGAAAGTGCCGATCGCCGTGCAGCTCGTCGAACCGATCGAAGCTCGAGATATAATCCAGCGAGGTCGGCCGGTTGGGATGCCGGGCCATGTGCACTTTCTCCCACGGCGAAAGCGTCCCGAACTGCTCCTGCAGGATCTGCTGATACTTCCGTTCGAGCGCACCGATCTCGCTCGACATGTCGAGCGGCTGCGCCGCCGACACTTCGCGCAGCTCGGCGAGGCGACGCTCCAGCTCGACTAGCCCTCGTTCGCGCTCGACAATGAGATTATTACTCATGAGCTGCGTATTCCAACAGACGCACGAGCTTCTCTTTGAGGTCCCGTCGGTCGACGACCATATCGATCGCGCCCTTCTCCAGCAGGAACTCGGCAGTCTGAAAGTTCTCCGGCAAGCGTTGACGGATCGTTTGCTCGATCACGCGCCGCCCGGCGAAACCAATCATGGCTTGCGATTCAGCAGCGATGACGTCGGCTTGAAAAGCAAACGAGGCGGAGACGCCGCCGCTGGTCGGATCGGTCAGGACTACGGCGAAAAAGTTGCCATCCTGCATGAAGTGGGAGACGGCCGCGGTCGTCTTCGCCATCTGCATGAGCGCGAGCATACCCTCCTCCATGCGAGCGCCCCCCGAGGCGGTAAAAATGATGCAGGGAATTCGCCGGCGGCGCGCCTCCTCGAACAACAGCGTGATGCGCTCGCCCGTGACCTGACCCATCGTTCCGCCGCGAAAGTGAAAGTCCATCACCCCCAGCGCCACGTGATGACCGTCGATCGCAGCGAGGCCGCAGACGACCGATTCGCTGAGCCCGCTGCGCTCCCGATCGCCGTTCAGCTTCGCCGGATAGGTCTTTCGGTCGGACCAGCCGAGCGGATCGCTTGGGAGCACCTCGGTCCCCAGCTCCGCGAACTCACCGCCGTCGACGAGCGACTCGATGCGATCGCGCGCTCTCATGCGAAAGTGATAGCTGCAGCGCGTACAGACGAAAAGGTTGGCGGCCAAATCGCGCCGGTAGAGCACCTCGCCGCACTTCGGGCACTTGCTCCACATCGCGGCGTCGCTCGCCTTAGCCTCTTTGTCGCGGCGGGCGGGCAGCCAGTCCGGCAGTGGCATTTAGTTCTTGCTCGGGCGCAGCCGGGCGGAGTAGAGCCGGCCGAGCTGCTTGAGGT
>JBAPZS010000238.1:0-6349 GCA_049285355.1 Candidatus Cybelea sp.
CGCATTCTTGCGGCCGGACGGCGCGTATCAGGCGACGGCGCGCGTCGCGGGCCGCACGAAGACTTTTCACCTCGTCGAAAGGGCGGCGCCGTGGACGCTGCGCCCCGGCTTGACGGTGATCGCGAACACCTACAACGGCGTCGTGCCGGGGCCGGTGCTTCTCGCGCAGCAAGGCGACACCATCGTCATTAACTATACCAACGATGGCCCGATTCCCGACTCGATCCACCTGCACGGCGTGCACGACATTCCGGTCGAGATGGACGGCGTCGGCGGGATCTCCCAACCGCTCGTTCCGCACGGCGGACACTTCGTTTACCATTTTGTCGCCGATGCGCCGGGCACGTTCATCTATCACAGTCACGACAACGAAGCGATGCTCGATTCGGGATTGTACGGCGCGATCGTCGTGCAGCCGTCGCATCCGCGGCCAGTCGAGCAAAACCTCGGCGGCGACTTTCTCGAGATGATCTCGTCTTGGCAGATCCAGAGCGGTACCGAGAATCACTTTACGCTCAACGGCAAGGAGTATCCGGCAACGCGCGCGCTCGAGGTCCGCGCGGGCGAGCGCTTCCGGGTGCGTTGGATCAACATCTCGGGCGAAGAGTTCCATACCATGCACACGCACGGACACTACCAGCAGATCGTCGCGCGCGATGCGCAGCCGGTCGACTATCGCGACATCGAAGATACCGTGCTGATCGCTCCGGGCCAGCGGGTGGACGTCGTGATTGCGGCCGATGCTAAGCCGGGTACGTGGCTCGTGCACTGCCACGTGATGGACCATATTGAGGATTCGAGCGGCATGCCGGCCGGCCTCATTACCGCCATTCACTACGCGGGGACGCGCAACACCCTGCTCTCGATGTATCGTGCAATGGCGCCGGTCGCCGCTCCCGCGAGCCACGCGCTGAGCTTTTGGACGACCGTTCTGCTCGGCGCGATCGCCGGCTTTACGATCTTTCTCGGCCTGCCGATTGCCCGAGCGCGCAGCCTCTCCCCGCAGATCGTCGCACTACTCAACGCGCTGGCGATCGGCATTCTGCTCTATCTGGTCGTGGAGATCGCCCAAAACGCCATCGCGCCGATCTCCGCGGGTCTCAATGCGTGGCATGCCGGCACGGGACCGTTCCCGGTAGCGCTCGTTGCCGTCTTCATCGCGGGTCTGCTTGTCGGTCTGGTCGGCCTGGGAAGCGCGGCAACGCACTTTACGCGCCAGGCGGCGATGCACGCCGAGAATCCGGTCGTGCTCGCCGCAATTATCGCGATCGGCATCGGTGCGCACAACTTCGGCGAGGGTCTGGCCATCGGCGCATCGGCAGCCTCGGGCGCGACGGCGATCGCGTTGGCGCTCATCATCGGCTTCGGCCTGCATAATGCCACCGAAGGCTTCGGCGTCGCGGCGCCGCTGGTCGGACGCGTCGTGCCGACGTGGGCGCAGATCGGGCTTGCAGGGTTGATCGCCGGAGGGCCGACATTCATTGGTACGATCGTCGGCTACACTTTCTACTCACCCACGCTCTCGGTGCTCTTTCTTGCGATCGCGGTCGGCGCTTTGGTCTTCGTCATCGGCGAGCTGTGGAGCATGCTGCGACGGATTGGCCTGACGGCGCTGGTGACGACCACGATGTGCGCGGGATTCTTGATCGCGCTGGCGACCGAACTCTTTCTCGATATGAACGGAGGCTAGGCATGCCGCTCGCGCACGTTCTGCTCTTCACGATTACCGCGACGCTCAATGCAATCGCCGCGCGACCGCAGTTCGCGCACGCCATCGTGGCGGCCGAGGTCTACGATCTCGATACCAAGCGTCCGCTCTACGTTCGTAACGGCGACGTCTTGATGGAGGCGGCCTCGACGACCAAACTGCTGACCAACGGCACCAGCCTCGCGCTGCTCGGGCCGAACTTCCGCTGGACGACGCCCGTCTACCGAACGGGACCGGTGGACGGTGCCGGCACGCTGCACGGCGATCTCGTCCTCGTCGCCAGCGGCGATCCGAATCTTTCGCAACGCATCCGGCCCGACGGCACGCTGGCCTTTGAGAACGAGGACCATTCCTACGACGGCAGCTATCAGACGCGCGCGGTTCCCGGCGATCCGCTGGCAGTTCTGCGCGATCTCGCGGCCGAGGTTGCGCGCAGCGGCATCAAGACAATCGATGGCCGGGTGTGGGTGGATGCCTCGCTCTTTCGCGACCAAGGGCCCGAAGGCGGAACCGGTGCGATCATCTCGCCGATCGTCGTCAACGATAACCTGGTCGACGTCACCGTGACGCCCGGCGCGAATGCCGGCGATCCGGTGAGCATCAGCGTTTCGCCGCAGACGCCGTACGTAACGTTCGTCAACGCGGCGAAGACCGGCGCGGCCGGCACCGAGCCGACCATTAACCTGCCCGACCAAGACACGACCAATGCCGACGGCTCGCATCGCGCGACGATTACGGGAACGATGCCGGCCGGCAAGCCGATTCTCTTCGTCTACCGCGTCCCCGAACCGCAGCGCTTCGCCCGCGATGCCTTTACGGTTGCGCTGCGCGACGCCGGCGTGAGCGTCAATCCGCCGTCAAGCGCCGCCGCATTCGATCGTGCGGTCGTTGCGTCGTCGTATACGCCGGCCAATCTCGTGGCTGGTCACGTCTCGCCGCCGCTCTCCGAAGACGTCTACGTCACCTTGAAGGTTAGCGACAATCTGCATGCGGGCTTGATGCCCTACATGTGGGCGTACACTGCTGGGGTAAAGACCGATCTTCTCAAGGCCGGGTTTGCGCGCGAGCGTGCGCTCTTCACCTCGGCCGGCCTCGACCTGCGTGGCGCGTCGCAGCAAGACGGTCTCGGCGGTTTCGCCTTCTTCACGCCGCGTTTTATGGTGAGTTACCTGGCCTGGGTCGCCCGTCAGCCGTGGTATCCATCACTCCTGCGCGCGCTGCCGGTTCTGGGTGTGGACGGCACGCTCTTCAACATTCAAACGAAATCGGTCGCCGCAGGAAAAGTCCACGCGAAGACGGGTACCTGGGGTTCGGGGAACCTCCTCGGTGATGGCGTCCTCATCTCGAAAGGACTGGCGGGATACATGACCACGAGCCACGGCCGGCACATCGCCTTCGCGTTCTACATCAACCGGATGGCCGGCAAGCAAAGCGTCGATCTCAGCAAGGACGCCGCCCACTACGCCGGGCAGACGCTCGGTGAGATGGCTACCGACGCGTACGACACGCTATGACGTATCTCGTCCTCAAGCTGCTTCACGTCGCCGGGGTCGTGCTCTTCCTCGGCAACATCACCGTCGGCGTCTTTTGGAAGTGGTTTGCGGACCGCAGCCGCAACGCAACCATCATGGCTTTCACGCTGGATGCAATCAATCGTGCGGATCGAATCTTCACGATTCCCGGTATCGTGCTGTTGCTCGCCGGCGGCCTGGGCGCGGCCTACGTTGGCAACATTCCGATCTTGTCGACGGGCTGGCTGTTGTGGGGGTTGATCGCCTTCATTCTCTCGGGTGTCGCCTTCGGTCCGCTTTCGCGCGTTCAGCGGCAGCTGTCGCGCGCGGCGCACGCGGGTAATCTCGAAGAGTACGAGCGACTCTCAAAGGGCTGGGATCTTTGGGGAGCGATCGCGCTGATACTTCCAATTATCGCGTTCGTGCTGATGATTCTCAAGCCGGCGCTTCCGGCATTTCATGGGCGATAACGAGCCACTGAGCATTACCGCCTAACGAGTCGCGCTGTGCGACGTTGGAGTCTATGGATATGCCGGCGATGGGTTCGGCGGCGCTCTGAAGCATCTGATAACCCCGCGTTGGTATGTCGGGCGTTGCCCCGCTCAGCGAGCGCCAATAGTGGTCGAATTTTAAGGATGAGAACAACTGCTCGCCGGTAAGGTTGACCGGCTCCCCCACGTATATCCCCGGCACGTATCCGGCGGCTTCAACCACGTCAAACCAGTTGTTGCAATGGTCGATCGTGCTCGCGGCGGGCCAGCCCGGCGCAACCCCCTCCAAGTCCATCCAGAGATTTACGCCTTTGGGAAAGCCGAGCGACTCAGCGCCGGCCGCAGCCCGTTTGCCGCCCAGTAGTCCCGAAGCATCGTCGGGCTGCCAACCCGCACCCGGGTATGGATAAATCGGCATCAATGCGAGGCCGGCTTGCAAGATATTCGTTGCCTCGGTTGAGGTCAGATCGCCCGCGCTCCGCGTATCCCACGGAACATAGCGCACGCAAAACTGAAACTGCTTAGCCAGCGCTGCGATGGCCGCTGGACTCAAGTTCGCGGCGGTATCGAATCCCTTAGCCGCCGGCGTTGCTCTGCGAATGACTCCAGGTAAGTTAGCCACGCTCGCTAGGCGGTAACCGCGAGATCGAACCGGTCGAGGTTCATCACCTTCTCCCACGCGGCGACGAAGTCGCGCACGAAGCGATCGCCCTCGATGGCGTAGACCTCGGCGATCGCGCGGAGCTGCGAGTTCGAGCCGAAGACGAGATCGCAGTTCGTGCCGGTCCACGTGACCTCGCCGGTGCGCCGATCGCGCCCTTCGTAGGTATAGGTGCCTGCCGGCTGCCATTTCGTCGCCATGTCGAGCAGGTTCACGAAGAAGTCGTTGGTCAGCATGCCCGGCCGCTTCGTGAAGACGCCGTGCTTCGAGCCGGCATTGGCGCCGAGCACGCGCAGGCCGCCGACGAGCGCCGTCATCTCGGGAGCGCTCAGCGTGAGCAACTGCGCGCGATCGATGAGCCGCTGCTCGGGCGAATGGGTGTGATGGCTGCCGAGGTAGTTGCGGAATCCGTCGGCGGCCGGCTCCAGCACCGCGAACGAATTCGTGTCGGTATTCTCTTGCGTCGCATCGGTGCGTCCCGGCGTGAAGTTCACCCGCACGTCGTAACCGGCGCTCTTTGCGGCCTGTTCGATCGCGGCGGCGCCGGCGAGCACGATGACGTCGGCCAGCGAGACCTTCTTGCCGCCGGAGAGCGAGGCGTTGAAGTCGCCTTGGACCCTCTCCAAGGTTTGCAGCACCCTCGCCAGCTCGGCAGGCGCATTGACGGCCCAATCCTTTTGCGGTGCGAGGCGAATGCGCGCACCGTTCGCGCCGCCGCGCTTGTCGGTGCCGCGGAACGTCGAGGCCGACGCCCACGCCGTCGTCACCAACTGCGAAACGGTAAGCCCGCAGGCAAGAATGCGGCTCTTGAGCGCCGCGATATCCTGGGCGTCGAGCAGCGGATGGTTGACGGGAGGCACGGGATCTTGCCAGAGCTGCGGCTCGGCGGGAACTTCGGGACCGAGATAGCGCGCGATGGGTCCCATATCGCGGTGCGTGAGTTTGTACCACGCCTTGGCAAAGGCGTCGGCAAACGCTTGCGGGTTCTCGTAAAAACGCTTCGCGATCGGAGCGTAGATCGGGTCGACCTTCAAAGACAGGTCCGTCGTAAGCATCGTCGGCGCGTGCTTCTTCGAAGGATCGTGCGCACCGGGAACGGTGCCGTTACCGGCGCCGTCCTTCGGCTTCCATTGATACGCGCCGGCCGGGCTCTTCGTCAGCTCCCACTCGTACTTGAAGAGGTTGTCGAAATACAGGTTGCTCCACCGAGTGGGCATCTGCGTCCAAGCGCCCTCGAGGCCGCTAGTGATCGCGTCGTCCCCCTTGCCGCTGCCGAACGTGTTGCGCCAACCGAGATCCTGTTCTTCGATCGGGGCACCCGCCGGCGCAAGGCCGACATACTGCGCCGGATCGGCCGCGCCGTGCGTTTTGCCGAAAGTGTGTCCGCCGGCGATCAACGCGACCGTCTCCTCATCGTTCATCGCCATGCGACCGAACGTCTCGCGAATATCCGTCGCCGCGGCGAGCGGGTCCGGATTGCCGTTGGGGCCCTCCGGGTTAACGTAAATCAAACCCATCTGCACGGCCGCAAGCGGCTTTTCGAGATCGCGTTGGCCGCTGTAGCGCTTGTCGTCAAGCCACGTGTCTTCGGGACCCCAGTTGGTGATTTCGTCGGGCTCCCACGCGTCCACGCGGCCGCCGGCGAATCCGTACGTCTTGAATCCCATCGATTCCAGCGCGCAGTTTCCGGCGAGAATCATCAGATCGGCCCACGAGATCTTGCGGCCGTACTTCGCTTTTATCGGCCAGAGCAAGTGGCGCGCTTTGTCGAGGTTCGCGTTGTCCGGCCAACTATTGAGAGGAGCGAAGCGCTGCTGACCCGAGCCCGCGCCGCCTCGGCCGTCGCCGATGCGATAGGTTCCCGCGGCGTGCCAGGCCATGCGAATGAAGAGCGGACCGTAGTGTCCGTAATCGGCCGGCCACCAATCTTGCGAGGCCGTCATCAATGCAAAGAGGTCCGCCTTGACCGCCTTGAGAT
>JBAPZS010000239.1:0-12176 GCA_049285355.1 Candidatus Cybelea sp.
GCTCACGCTCGACGGAAAGCCCGCCACCTGGCCGATGCCCGAAGGCGTCGGTACGCTCGATTTTCGGGCCGGCTTCGAGACGGGACGACCGCCCGGCACCCGCCCGGGATCCGAGTTGCCGGCGGTCTTCGCGATCAACCTCAACGGCGTTCCGCTGGCCTCCGGCGGCTACGACGTCCGCCTCTCGATCGACGAGGAGACCAACGAGAACTGGCACGCCGTCTTCGACGTGCGGTCCCGCCAATAAACTTCCGCCCCCGGCAGGGTTCGATGCATCTCTTCGAAAAAGATAACTTAAAGCAATAACTAAAGTTATCTTTTTATTAACGAGGATGCCGATGCTTCGACAGCCCTTGCTTCAGGTTTGCGACGTTTCCATCGTCGGCGGCGGCTTTAGCGGCGCCGCCGTCGCCGCGCAGCTCGCCCGGCGCGCACCAAAAGAGTTATCAGCTGCGCTCTTCGAGCCGAACGAGCTCGGTCGCGGCGCGGCGTATGGCACCTCCCACGACGCGCACGTCCTCAACACGCGGGCCCGCGCCATGAGCCTCTTCCCCGACGAGCCCGATCACTTCGTCAGGTGGCTCGGCGCGCGCGCCAAACCCGACGACTTCGTCTCCCGCCGTCTCTACGGCGCATACGTCAATCAAGTCGCGCGCCGCGCCTTCGAGCGGCCGAACTTTCTCCACGTTACCGATCGCGCGGTGCACGTGCGGCGCGACGGTCATCACCACTACGTCGTCGAGTCGCGCGGCGGCGCGCAGTTTGCGGCGCGCACCGTCATCCTCGCGACCGGCAATCCGCCGCCCGGCGACACCTTTCTGCCGCGCGGGATCCGCCTGCATCCCGGCTACATCGCCGACCCGTGGCGGTTCGATTATCGCAAAGTCGGCGGCCACGTGCTCGTCATCGGGTCGGGTTTGAGCGCGCTCGATGTCCTCGTCGCGCTCGATGCCTGCGGCCATCGCGGCACCGTGCATATCGTCTCGCGCCGCGGGCGCTTCCCGAACGTACACGCCGACGTCGCGCCGTACGACGTTATCCCCGCGCTCGACACGCGCGATGCGCGCGCGCTGCTCCGCAGCCTTCGCACGCGCGTGACAGAGGCGCGGATGCGCGGCTTTGATTGGCGCGCCGTCCTCGATGCGTTACGTCCCGAAACCGAAGCGATTTGGCGCCGTCTCTCGCAGCAAGAACAGCAACGCTTCGAACGTCATCTGCGCGGGCAGTGGGAGCGCCACCGTCATCGCTCGCCGCAGGGCGTAGATGCGGTACGCGATCGCTATCGCGACGCAAAGCGCCTCTTCACTTATGCCGGCACGATCCGCGGCACGCAAAACGGCTCGGTAACGATCGCCCTGCGCGATGGCACGACCAAAGACGTGCACGCCGACTGGATCGTTAACTGCACCGGTGTCGCCGGGGCGTCGGCGATGGCGGCAGACCCGCTGCTCGCTAACCTCCTTACCGACGGTCTCATAACCGCTGCCCCCGGCGGACTCGGTCTTCAAACCACGCCGAATCTCGAAGCGGTTGGGGCCTCGCGGCTGCCCGTGCAAGGGCTCTACGTCGTCGGGCCGCCGGTGCGCGGCTCGCGCTTTGAAGCGACCGCCGTTCCAGAGCTTCGCGCGATGGCCGAACAAGTCGCGACGCATCTACTGCAAGGTTCCGAGCGAGCTAAGGCCGCTCGGGCTTAGCGCTTGATCAAGTATCTTGAGTCGCCGTACTGGACCGCCGCGCTTCCCAACTTCGAATACGCACCCGTTCCGGCCTCGACTCGGAAGAAGGTTGGGCAGGCCTTCAAAGGTTCCGCATCCCAAGCGGCCTGCCTAAACGCATAGTCAAAAAAGGGCATTCCTCCCCGCAGGCGCTTCTTGGCCCGGGAGGCTATAATTGGGGTAACAAAGGGGGGCTCGCAACGGCCCCCCTCCCCTGTCCTAAGAGTGGAGCGTCATGCGGATCAAGTACGAGGTATCGGCCGGCGGGCTGCTGCTCCGCCGTCGTGATTCGACCTACGATGCACTGCTGATCGGCCGCGGCGCGCCACCTCGAATTTGGACGCTTCCCAAAGGTCACGTCGAAGCTCGTGAGTCCAACGAGCAAGCGGCATTGCGCGAAGTTCGTGAAGAGACCGGCTGCTGGGGAGAGCTCGTCACCAAACTCAGCGAGATCGCCTACTGGTTTTACGTCGGCAAGGCCAAGCACCGCAAGGCCGTGACGTTCTTCCTGATGCGCTATCTCTCGGGCGACCCCGCGAACCACGACCACGAAGTCGACGATGCCCGCTGGTTCGACGTCGCGACCGCCCGCAAGACGCTCAAGTACGTCAACGAAAAGCGTCTCGTGGATCTCGCACTCGACTTTTTAGCCGCCAACCCTTCGGCGTTCGGCGAACCCGAACTCCCGGCAATCGAAGCCGGAGTCGAAACCTCACTCTCATCCTGAACCATCCGACGTCGACGCACACGCCGTTTAACGTCCGCCTCGAAGCCCCCGAGTTCGACGGGCCTCTCGACCTGTTGCTCACTCTGATAAAAGAGGAGCAGCTCGACGTTGCGACCGTGCCGCTCGCCGCGATGGCCGATCAATATTTGGCGTACGTAAAGGCGATGGGAGCGCACGACGTCGAGGTCGCGGCCGAATACCTCGTTATCGCGGCCACGCTGATCTTCCTAAAATCCAAAGCGCTCCTGCCGCCGATCCCTCAAGAGTTTATCGACGAGATGGCCGAGTCGCCGGAGGAGATTGAGGAGAACCTTCGCCGTCGCCTCATCGTCTACTCGAAGTATCGCGAGGTCGGCCAACAGCTGCGCGACCTGCAAAGCGACGCCGGCTCCTTCTACTATCGCGAGTCGGGCGACCCGGCGGGCGAAGTCGTGCAGCGTTACGACATCGACGCCGAAAAACTCAAACGCGCCTTCATTACGATGCTGCAGCAGGCGCGTCCGGAGAAACGCTCGATTGCCCGCGAGCGCGTCTCCCTGCTCGCTTCGATGGACTACATCACGCGCCGCATCAAAGAGCGCGGCGAGGCGCGCTTTTCGGAGCTGTGCCAAGAGCTCGGCATGACGCGCGACGTGATCGTCGTAACGTTCCTCGCCATCCTCGAACTCATCCGGCGGCGCCGCCTCGCCTTCGAGCAGGACGAACCCTTCAACGACATCCGCCTCTTCTTCGCGAAGGCTGCAGCATGAGCGCCTCGGAGCTCCAGCGCCCCATCGAAGCCCTGCTCTTCGTGGCGGGCGAGGCTCTCTCGATTCCACAGCTCGCCAAACTGCTCGACGCCGAAGAGTCTGAAGTTGCCAAGGCTCTGCAACAGATCGAAGGCGACTACAGCGACCGCGGCATCATCGTGCGCGAAGTCGCCGGTGGCTATCGCTTCGCCACGTCGCCGCTCGCGCGCGACGTCGTGGAAGCCTATCTCCTCCCGCCGAAAACGTGGTTGTCCGCACCGGCGCTCGAAGCGCTCGCCATCGTCGCCCACGTGCAACCCGTCACACGGGGCGAGATCGAAGCGATTCGCGGCGTCAACTCCGACAGCGTCGTGAGCACGCTGCTCGATCGCGGCTTCATCGCCGAGACCGGTCGCAAAGACGTCGTCGGCCGCCCGATGCAGTACAAAACGACGCCGTTCTTTCTCGAGTCTTTCGGTCTGCGTTCGCTCGACGATCTCCCGCAACTCGAGCTCGACCCCGGCCAACCCTTGCAGTTTGACCTAAACTCCACCGGAGCGTCACCCTGACCCGTGTCAGCCTGAGCGCTTCGACTGCGCTCAGCACAGGCTCCGTCGAAGGGCGACACGGGAATCACGCGGGACAATGCGCGTAGGAATGCACATGCACGTGGCCGGCGGCTATGCCAATGCCGTCGAGCACGCCAAGGCGCTCGGCGCGAACGCGATGCAAGTATTCTCGTCGAATCCTCGCACGTATCGCACCGCCGCGATCGACGCGCCGGCGCTCGAAGCCTTCGCAGCGATGCGAAACGAGGCGAACCTGGACCCCTGCGCCATCCACACGCCGTACCTCATAAACCTTGCATCGACCGACCCGAAGATCGCGCAAGGCTCGCTCCACCTGCTCGAGCACGACCTCGAAGTTGCCGCAATCGGAAAGATGCGCTTCGTGAACACGCACCTCGGTTCGTACGGCACGAGCAATCGCGACGAAGGCTTCGCAGCGATCGTTACTGCCCTTGAAACCGCGCTAGCAAAAGTAAGGCCCGACGTATTTCTCGTGCTCGAAAACTCGGCGGGCTCGGGGAATCTCGCGGGCGGAACTTTGGAAGAGTTAGGGGCGTTCGTGCGCGCGGTGCCGCATCCGCAGCTTGGCGTCTGCCTTGATACGGCGCATGCCTGGGCTTCGGGCTATGCGATCGACTCGAGGGACGGCGTCGACCGTTTCGTCGAGGAGGCGGAGCGGCGCATCGGCCTCGACCGTCTGCTGATGTTCCACTTTAACGACACGCAGGTGCCGCTAGGCGCTGCGCGCGACCGCCACTGGCACATCGGCGAAGGGAACATCGGTTTTGAGGGGTTTCGCGCGCTGCTCGCTCACCCGGAGCTGCGCGACAAGACGGCGATTCTCGAAACCCCGGGCGACGACGCGGACGACCTGCGCAACATGCAGACCGTCCGCGCCATCTTGAAGGGCCTGGAAGCGACCGGCGGCCGCGGCGGGCCTTAGGCGACCCGCAAGTGCGGCAGACGGAGATTGGACTCGAGGAAGAGCGCCGAGTCCGCCCGGTTGACGTTCAACCGAAGGGAGACGTCGCTGATATCGCTTACGAGCGGGCGGGTGCGAACTGGATCACGGAACATTCTTGCAAACCTCTTGACGAAATGGTAACCTTCAATCATTATAAGGTGGTGACGGTAACTTGTCAACACGTTTTGCCGGTGAAAGTGAAATGATCGCGCCGGTTCAGCCGGAGCCGGACCGAGCCCCTGGGGCCCTCGATCTCGTACGGCAGTTTGAAAATACGGTGGAGCTTCCCAACGGACCCGATGAGCTCGGCTCGCTGGAAGAAGCGAGCGCCTGGTGTCGCGGCCATGGACTGGCGGCCGTAAAAAATGAGAGACATCTCCGGCTCCTTCGCGCCTTCCGCGAGGCCGTACGCGAAGTGCTCTATGCCAACAACGGCGAGGGCGACGCCGGCTCGGGCTGGGCCGCGCTGAAACCGTTCCTCGCGGCCGCGCATCTCAGCCTCGAGGTCAATCCCGAAGAAGGCTTGGAGCTGCGCCCCGTAAGTGAGGAAGATGCCGGCCCGATCGCGTCGCTTCTCGCGATCGTCTATAAAGCGCAAGTGCGCGGAACCTGGTCGCGCCTGCGCGCCTGCCGCAAGGCGAGCTGCCGCTTCGCGTACTACGATCAAACGAAGAACGCTTCGCGCGCGTGGTGCAGCATGGCGACCTGCGGCAATCAGGCGAAAGCGCAGCGCCGCCGCGAACGCGCACGCAACGCCATGTCATCCTGAGCTTGTCGGTGTCATCCTGAGCTTGTCGGTGTCATCCTGAGCGGAGTCGAAGGATGACTGCAATGGAAGAGTACGTTGCGCACTTCGACGTCGACGCGTTCTACGCAAGCGTCGCCGTGCGCGATAACCCCGCGCTGCGCGGGAAACCGATTGCAGTCGCCGGCTCGAGCCGCCGCGCCGTCGTGCTCACCGCATCCTATGAGGCGCGCCCCTTCGGCGTGCGCTCTGCGATGCCGCTCTATAAAGCGCGTATGGCCTGCCCCGACCTTATCGTCGTTCCACCCGAGATGTACAAGTATCGCACGATCTCGCACGAGATCTTCGAGGTCTTTCGCAAAGATGGCCGCGACGTCGAAGGTATGTCGCTTGACGAAGCTTTCGTAGCGCTCGGCGTCACCACGCTCGATAATGCCTGTGCGAGGGCCGCCGCGATTCGACGAGCCGTGTTCGACGCTACGCAACTCACCGTAAGTGCCGGCGTCGCCACCGGCAAGATGATCGCAAAGATTGCCTCGGATTCGTGTAAGCCCAACGGCCTGCTCGCCGTTGAGCCCGGCGGCGAAGCCGAGTTTCTCGCGCCGCTGCCGGTCTCGCGGCTTTGGGGCATTGGGCCAAAAACGCAGGCCCGTTTGAGCGTTTTCGGCATCACGACGATCGGCGAGCTCGCCGCCCTCGACGATGCGCGCCTGAGGGAACTCTTCGGTTCGTGGTGGCACGAAATGCGCGACCTCGCTCACGGCATCGACCCGCGCCGCGTCGAGCCGGAGCGCGAGACGAAATCCATCTCCACCGAGGAAACCTTCGAGTACGACGTGCGCGACGAAGCGCAGCTCGTGAATATGCTGCGCGAACAAGCCAAAGAGCTCGCCGAGAAGCTGAAGCTCGACGACTGCAGCGCGCAGACCATCGCCGTAAAAGTGAAGCGGGCCGACTTTACGATCGTCGGCCGCCAAACGCATCTGATGGAACCGACGCGCGACGCGCGCCGGATCTTTCGGGCCGCCGTGTACTGTTTGCGACGCGTCGGGCTCGACGGTGCGGCCGTGCGCCTTCTGGGGGTGCGCGTCGCCTCGCTTGCGCCAGGCGACGCCTCCCAAATCAGCCTGTTCTAACTCAGGTCGAGCGGGTGCACGAGCCCTTAAAAGTGGCCTTCGTCGCCGTCATCGACGGATAGCCCTCGAAGGTGAAGTGATTTTGATCGGTACGAACGGTCGTGCTGTGTCCGGGGGTGGTCGAGGACGCGTGATCCATCCACTGCTCGGTGTTGCCGGTCCACGGCTTCGCGAAGTCGACCGACCAGTTGCCCTGGTTGTCCACTTCCGCTTGCACGTAGCGCTTGTTCTTCGGATCGTACGCCGTGGAGAGCTGGAGCGCGTACTCGCTCTTCATCTTGCCGGTCGGTGGAACGACGACCCACTGGCGCAGAACGCCGGAGTCGAGCGTATAGGTCGCCGTCGCCTTGCTCGCCGGCTTACCGACCGGACCCGCTTCGCAGGCCCACGTGCCGACGTAATACTGCAATGCGCCCGCGCCCGGCATTGATTGCGCGCTCATCATCTGCGCGCTTGCCGGCGCCGCCAACAGAGCGGCAAAAATGACGAAGCCCAACGTCTTTTTCAAAAGATACCTGCCTTTCTTACAAAACCGCGCCTGGGACGCCCGCCTCGCCCCAATAAGCAAGCCTTCGCCAGTCTTTCTAACGTGTCATCCTCTCGTCATGGTGACCGTTCGACAGAGCCTGTCCCGAGCGTGTCGAAGCACGAGGGAAATGTCATCCCGAGCGGAGTCGAGGGAAATGTCATCCCGAGCGGAGTCGAGGGACGTGAAAAGTACGAGAGACGTGATCTGCCGGGCCCGCGATCTGAGCGCCGTCAAGGCATACTACGCGGGAAAACTCGGCTTGCCGATCGTCGTTGATTCGGAGAGGCTCGTGGGCTTCGATACCGGCGCCGTGACGTTGTATTACGAGCGCGGCGAACCGGGCGAACCGGTCTTCGATTTTCTGGTCGATGACGTCGCCGCAGCCAAGGTACGTCTGGCCGCCGCTGGTTGCGAAATTATTGAAGAGGATCCCGCGATTCCCCGAGTCTACCTGCGCGATCCGTTTGGGCTTATCTTCAATATCGATGAGGCGAATAGCATCGGTTGACTTGGCCGCTTGTTCGTTTTGCCAGGTAGCAGGCAGCCGCCCGTGGAAACTGCTGGTCCTTCGTTGCGCGGCCGATTTCGGCGCGCGGTCCATTTTTGGCCGAAGATTTAAGAAAGGTTACATAGCTAATGAAGCACACCATTTCATTGGTGTTCAGCGCGATTGCTCTTATGGTCGCTTTTGCGGTCGTGCCAAGCGTATCGTCCGCTCAGCCCTCACCGGCGTCGACGCCGGTCCCGATGCAGAAACCCGACTTCTCCTCGATGATGTTCTTGGCGGGCACGTGGACCTGCACGCAAATGCTGCGCGGCAAGAGTCGGCCCGACACGAGCACGACGACGGTCGGAATGGACGGCATGTGGATGGTCTCTCAAGACTCGGCGCCGCCGTTCGACCAGTACCGCACGGTTACGATAAACGGCACGAACTATTTGACGTACGATCCGACGATCAAACAGTGGGTCGGAATCGGCGTCGATAGTGGAGGCGGATACGGGACCGAATCGTCTCCCGGTTGGCAAGGAAACACGATGACGTCGACCGGCAAGGGACTTGACGGCACCACCTTCACCGACGTGCTGACAAAGGTTAGCGATACTAAGACGATCGACCAAAACACCGCGACGGACCCGCAGGGCAAGACGACGAAAGCGACGATCACCTGCATGAAGACGGCCAGCTAACCTATCGCCGTCCCGACTAATCAGCCTAGCCGTGTCACCCTGACCCTTCGACTAGGCGCGTTGCGCCTCGCTCAGGACTGCGCTTCGCGCAGGCACCAAGGGAAGGGCGACACGGCTAGGCCGCGTTAAATAGCCAGTTTCGTTAAATCGACCTTCTGTCCGCCGAGATACACTGCGGCCGGCGCCGTTTCGAGAACTGCGATGTTGCGGCTCGGATCGCCGTTGAAGACCGCCACGTCGGCAAGCTTTCCGGGCTCGAGCACGCCGCGATCGCTCGCTCCGATCAGCTCGGCTGCATTGAGCGTTGCGCTGCGCATTGCGTCGATCGGGCGCATCCCCAGTCCCACGAGCAGCACGAAATCCTTGTTGTTCTGCTTGTGCGGAAAGACGCCGGCGTCGGTGCCGTAGGCCACCTTCACGCTCGATGCGATCGCGCGATGCATCCCCTCGTTGCGCAACGTCGCAGCATATTCGGCCTTCTGAACGGAGGTCGGCGGAATGTGGTTGGGGTTGCCCGGCTGCAAAATGGAATCGAGCGCCCAGATCGTCGGGACGAGATTCGTGCCGCGCTGCTGCATGTTTTGGAGCGTTTTTTCGCTCACGCCGGTGCCATGCTCGACCGAGTGAACTCCGCCCTCCACTGCGATCGCGATCCCGGGATCTCCGTGCGCGTGCGCCGCAACCTTGCGATGGAACTTCGTGGACTCCTCGACGACTGCTTGCACTTCGTCGAGGTTGAACTGCGGAATATCCCACACGTCGCCATACGAGAGCACGCCGCCGGTCGCGAGAATCTTGATGAGATCAACGTGCAGCTTGACGTTCTGCCGCACGACCTCGCGGAAACCGTAGGGACCGTACGAGACCGCGCCCATGCGAACGTTGGGGTCCTCCTCGACCCAGCCCGGCACGTCGTTGGAGTCGCCGTGTCCGCCGGTGATCGAGAGTGCCTGTCCGGCGGCAAAGACTCGCGGCCCGACGATCGCGCCGTTGTTGATCGCGTTGCGAATCGCAAGGTCGATCCCCGCGCCGCCGCCGACGTCGCGCACGGTCGTAAAACCGTTGGCGAGCATCACCTGCGCGTTGGCGATGCTGTAGATCGTCGCCTCGGGTACGTTGTCCGCGCTGCGAAACTTCGGTCGCATCAGTGTCAAGTAATACGATGGCAAAACGAAATCGGCAATATGCGTGTGGCAGTCGATGAGCCCCGGCATGATCGTCGCCTCGCCCAGCTCGAAGACCGTTGCGGCGCTCCCCGCGTCGCCTTCGTGCATTGAAACGATCCGGTCACCGCTCATTACCAGTGCGCCCGGCGATAGCATCGCCTGTCCGTTGAAGAGCCGCGCCGCCTTGAGCACCGTCACGCTGCTCGCTGCGCGAAGAGCACGCGGCAGTAGTAACGCCGCCCCGGCCGCTGCCGCTCCGACCAGAAACGATCGCCGCCCGAGCGTCCGCTCCGCTTCGTCGAAGACCGCACGCGAGAACGGGTTATGCGGGCAGCGGCACTCGATCATACGATATCGTCGGCATCGCCGTGGTGTTCGTCGAACTGATCGTCGCGGTTCGGATTGATGCTATCCTCGCCGTATTTCTCTTTTTCCAGCAGCACTGCCTCGGCCGGATCCACCGGCTGCTCCTTGCGCGAAATAACGTCCGGCGCGATCGTCTCGTCGCCGCCCTCGATGCCCGCGTGCTCGTTATCCATAGCCTCGGAAATATACCCGGCGCCCGGGGCCGTCTCCGCTAAATGTGGTCGGTCGGCCAGCAAAAACCGCCGCCGGCTTTGGGGCCGAGGGAGTCGAGTAGTGCCGCTCCCCCCGCGCGCAGCGGCGCCATCATCAGAATCGAGTGCTTGCGTTTATGGGTCGCGCCCTTCGGCAGTAGCGCGCGCACCTCGGCGGGTGGAACCCAGCCGGTGATGCGTCGCAGATCGCCGGCCGCCGCGCGCAGCAGGCCGGGAATCAGCAGCGCCGACGCGCCCTCCGCAAAACCGAACTCGTCCACGATGTAGGCATCGCGCTCCGGCGCGCGATCGCCCAGCACGTAGGCCCGCAGGCCGCGGCGCCCCCGCACCACGAGATTGCACGCGCGCCCCGTAAGGTGCTCGGAGCACTGCCGCACGCGCGTCTCGATCCAGCCCCACACCGCCGCGCTGCGCATGAACCCGGCGGCGCGTTGTCGCTCGCACGACTCGAAGCAGCGCCTTACGCCCTTCCAATCCTCGGGCTGCAGCTGTGCCGGCCGGATGCGCTGCGGCGAGAGCGTATCGGCGTCGAGCGTTAGATTGACCGATGGCAGCTCGCGAAAGCCGAACGTCGTGTAAAACTGCGGACGAATATCCGAGAACAGGTATGCGAGCTCGCAGCCCTCGCTGCGCGAACGATCCAGCTCCGCCGCCATCATTACGCTGGCGTACCCGCGCCCACGCAACTCCTCCGGCGTAAAGACGGCGCCGAAGCCGATCGCCCTCAGCCGCCGTCCCTCGTGGTGCAGCGTGCGTTCGTAGCGCTTGAACGACGCGACCAGCGCCGTGCCGTCGTACAATCCGATCGTGCGGTAGTAACGCCGCCCGTAGGTGCCGCGCGCGAGCTCCAGCGTCTGCGCGACGTAGGTATCGAAGTCGCGCCGGCCCGCCCACAGCGGCGCCGTCAGCGGCAGGACGTCGCGGACGTACCCTTCCGGCGAGATCTCTTTTAATCGCAGCGCCATCTAGCGAAGCTCTTCCAGTAGCTCCGGCGCGGTGATGCCGCGTGTCGGCGTCCCCGACGCCGTCACCAGTACGTGCTCGCGCCCGCGCCGCATCGCGTAGTGCAGTACCCGCCGCTCGCGCTCGTTGTAGCGCTGCATCGCCTTCGTTCGGAACATGTAGTACGTAAACTTTGCCGTCCGCGATGCCTGCGCCTCACCGGCGTTCTCTTTCGGCACCATTCCCAGCGTCGGACTAAAGAGGAACGCCTCCGGCACGTACCAGAGCGGGAATGCCCCTGGCTTTACGTTGGCAACGACCACGCGATCGAACTGCCGCCCTCTCGCCGCCTCCACGCTTAGCATCTGCACGAACTTCCCTCCCCTCGTGTCATCCTTGCCGAAGCTCGCTTCGCAACTCTCCAGATCACTCTCCATCCGCTGCTCCGCATATTCGAGAACCTCGGCCACGCCGGCATCGGGTTGCTCGCGGACGAACGCACCGAGTCGCTCGAGCAAGCGCTGCAGGACTAGCCGTTGCGCCAGCGCGAGCGCCGAGTCGTACGCTCCCTCGCGCGCCAACCCATCGCGCCACACCCGCCGCGCGAAAGCCCCGAACGGCTCGGCGTGCATCGCTTCAATCCACGCTTCTCGCATTTTGCGAAACCGCTGCACGCGCCGTGCCGCCTCCTCGCCGAGCTGCGCATCTTGCTCTCCGCGAATCACGTTCCACCCCAAACGCAGATCGCGCTTAGGATTCCACCGGCTGGTGCGCGCGGTCGGCGCCGGCTCGTCGTCGAACGCGAAGAGCTGGCGTTGGGGATCGGGTGGCTCGCCGCACAGCGTCGCTAGCGACGTATCGGATAACCCAAGGGCGCGCCCGGAGAGCGTCCGCAAGAGGTAATCGTGGCGAAACGGATCGTAGACGTTCCACAGCAGCGCCATCGCGTCCAGCGCGCGCCGGTCCGCAAACAAGTTGACGTCTCCCGAGATCGCTACGGGAATGTTGCGGTCCAGCAGCGCGTTCTCGTAGATTTCGACGTTGCGCACCGATCGAAAGATCACGGCGATGCGGTCGGCCGGCACCCCCTGCACGATCCATTCCGCAACCCGCTCCGCGACGAACGCCGCCTCCTCCGCCGCCGTCGCGGTGCGCTGCACGGCGACGCGCGCCGGCGCGAGCGCGC
>JBAPZS010000240.1:0-13182 GCA_049285355.1 Candidatus Cybelea sp.
CGCGCGTGCCGATCGGCAGGGCGCGATCCGCAACGAAGCCCACCATGCGCGGCGTAAGGACGACGAAGCGTCCGCCTAGCCGGGGCTCGATTTTGAAGCGCTCGAGCACGTCGCGAGGGCCGGCACCCGAAAGCGCCTCAACGGCCGTCACCGGCTTGCGAAAGATCACCCGGATCTGCGCGAGCGTTTGGGCGCGTTGCGTCGGCGATATCGAGAGAATCCAGGGCGGTAGCGAGGGCTTGGGCTCGGCCGCCACCGGCGTCAAACTCGGCACGTTCGGCGTACCCGTGCATGAAGCTAAGGCGACGATGGCAATAACGGCGGGCAGCGAATAAACAGCACGCACGCATGCTATCGTTCATCCAACGATGAGGAAACTCTTCGTGCTCGTGCTCGCCGTCAGCGTTTTGGCGAGCGTCATCGTCTTGCGCGCCGGGGGAATCGACGTGACCAAGGCCGCTGCGCCGCGCGGATCGGTCAGCTTTACCGACCGCAACGGCATCGCTCTGGGAACGATTCTGGGCGCCTCATCGGCCCACTCCGTCCGCGTCCCATTGCGCGCGGTCTCGCCGGTCTTTCTCGCCGCGATCGTCGCGGCGGAGGACGCGCGGTTCCGGCAGCACGGGGCGGTCGACGTCTTGTCCCTGCTTCGGGCCGCACGCGAGTATGTAATCTTCGGGGAGGCGCGAAGCGGCGCCTCGACGATCGAGATGCAGCTGGCGCGTCTGCTTCACCCGCAGCCGAGTCCGCAGGGCGCGATCGCGCAGCTCCGCGACAAACTCGCTCAGATTCTCATGGCCGAGCGCATCGAGGCCGGCTCCAGCAAAGACGCGATCCTCGACGCGTACGTCAATCGAGTCCCCATGGGCGGAAACCTCTACGGCGTGGAGGCGGCGGCGCGCAGCTATTTCGGCGAACCGGCAGCCGATCTCGATCTCGCGCAAGCCTCGCTGCTCGCCGCGATTCCAAACGATCCCGATCGCCTGCGTCCCGACGCCGGATGGACCGCGCTTCGGGAGCGTCAGCGCTTCGTTCTGCGCCGCATGGTCGAACTGGGCGACATCGGCCGCGAAAGCGCCGCTACCGCCTTTGCCGAGACGTTGGCCGTTCGCCTCGGAGACTCCGGAATCGCCGACGCGCCGCACGCGCTGTTCTACCTCTATCGGGGCGCCCCGATGGACGGCGGCCGCATGCGTACCACGCTCGATCGTCCGCTCCAACGCTTCGTTGCGGCACAAACGCAGGACGTAATCGGCGCGCTGCAACGCTACCACGTCACCGACGCTGCCGCGATCGTAGCCGACAACAGGACCGGAGAGGTGCTCGCATACGTCGGTTCGCCCGACTATTTCTCGGACCCGGCGCTCGGGCGCAACGACGGCCTCCAGGCGCTGCGGCAGCCCGGCTCGTCGCTCAAGCCGTTCACCTACGAGCTCGCACTGGAGCGCGGAACCATTGGGTCGACCACGATCCTCTCCGATGCCCCGGCCGCATATGCAATTCCCGGCGGCAAACTCTATGCGCCCGACGACTACAGCGGGCGCTTCAGCGGCCCGGTCCGCGTGCGCTACGCGCTCGCAAACTCACTCAACGTCCCGGCGGTACGCGTGCTCTCCGACCTCGGAGTTGAGACGCTATTGGAACGCCTGCACGAGCTCGGCTTCGCACACCTGGACCATTCATCGTCGTATTACGGGCTCGGTTTGACGCTGGGCAGCGGCGAAGTCAGCCTCTGGGAGCTGGTGCAAGCCTACGTCGCGATGGCGCGCGGCGGCAGCTTCATGCAGCTTCACCTCACCGGCGCCGCCGAGCCGGCGCGCGCGATCGGGGATCGGGCCGACTGGGCCCTGGTAACCGACATGCTGGCGGATCCGCATGCGCGCGCGCACTCGTTCGGAATGCACTCGGTCTTAGAGATGCCGTTCCCCGCGGCGGTCAAGACCGGCACGTCGTCGGATTTTCACGACACGTGGACGGTTGGATTCACGCGCGACTATACCGTCGGAGTGTGGGTCGGCAACTTCGATGGCAGTCCCATGCGCGGCGTCTCCGGAGTAACCGGCGCCGGACCGCTCTGGAATCGCATCATGCTGCACTTATACGAGCGCAACGCCGAGCCGCCGCCCTTTGCCGCGCCGCGCGGCTTCGTTCGGCGCCCGATCTGTGCGACGACGGGACGCGTCGTGACGCTCGCCGCCGGCGACTGTCCCGCCGTCGTCTATGAGTGGGTGCGGCCGCGGGATCTCGCGCCGGCGCGCGCGCCTGGTGAAATCGCCGCGCTGAAGATCGTGTTTCCTCGCGATGGCGACACGTTCGTGCTCAACGACACGCACAGCGTGCTGCAGGCGCGAGAGCAGCAGCTTGCGTTTCATGCCCTCGGTTCGAGCCGCCCAATTCGCTGGAGCGTCGATGGCGCCGGCGTACCGCTCGATGCCGGCGGGAACGCCTTTTGGCCGCTTCGCTTGGGAACCTGGCAGATTGAGGCGAACGATGGCGCGCGGCGTGCGCGCATTACGATTCGGGTCGTCCCGCCGCCCGTCAATGCGCACGGCTTCAGCTTCGCTCAGTAGAAGAACTGTTGCAGCTGATCGACGTTCGGTCCGAACGCCCAACCCATGCGTTCGCTCGGATTGATCGCCGGAGCCGGTTCGCCGACTGCGAATGTGAAGCCGGTTAGCGTTTCGACCAGATTGCCGCTCTCGTCGTAAACCACGATCGCGCTGCCTTGGCTGCCGCTGCAGTAGTACTGCTCGGTTACCAGAAAGAGCCCGTTAATCGGATCGTTCGCAATGCCGCTCCCGCTCTCCAGCTGCGAAGAGTCGCCGGTGCACGGAAGCTGTACCGCGGTGCCGGTCTCCTTTGCCAAGTTGTAGAACTCGACTTGAGCGTTCAGCTCCGTCGTCGTTGCGGCGATGCCCGTTGAAGAATCGACGGCCAATCCGTTCACGAATCCCGACCCGAACGGACCGTTGTTGAGACCGTTGAACTCGGTCTGTTTCCCGGTCCGCAGGTTCAGCAAAAGATTGAGCGGCGCCTCGCCACCAACTCGGCCGCCGTCGGGCGAGGTTGCCACCACCGCCTGATTCGTCTGGGTATCCTGAGCGAACTGCGGCTGATCCCCCAGCGAGAACGTGTTGGGGTCGAGGTGAAAGACTTTACCGGATTGGTCCTCGGAAAAGTTCGTCAAGATCACGTCGGGCACGTCTTGATTCTTCAACTCGATCGCAAAAAGCGCCGTCTTACTCGCCGTTTGATTTGGACCGGCCTGTTCTACTTGGATGTCCTTCACCGGCGGTTTCCATCGGCCGGTAAACTTGCCGCGCGTTACGGGATTCATAAGCTGCTGGAAGCGGCGCGGATAGATCTTCCCTTGCGGAACGACGTACTTCGTAACCAGTCCGACGTCGCCGGTAAACAGGCCGGCGGCGCTAAACGAAACGCCGCTGGATGCGTCCTTTGGAAACGATTTCGTAATCGTTCCCGTCTTCTCGTCAAAGGTTTCGACGTTGACCGCGGTGGCCAACAAGCCGTCGGTGCCGTTCTGATTGATATCGAAACCGTAGATCTGACCGCCTTGCGAGGTCAGCACGGCGCCGAGGCCCACCGAGTGCCTTTGCGCGACGGCCCCGGTCGCAAGCGGCAGAGCAGGCGGGGAGGTGGAAGCGCCACCGCCGCAGCCTCCGAGAAGAACTGCGACGGTGACGATGTACGCCGAAGAAGTAGCGCGCCGGGAAAGCGCCATCCGCTTACTTTTCTAGGACCTGCAGATTGTTGTCGTTGTCGTCATTGAAGTAGATCTTCGTATTGGAATCGCCGGTTCCGGTTGCGACGATGCCGAAGAGCGCTCCCGAGGCACCCTTATCGACGTTGCGGGTGTCTAGAATCGTTCCGCTCGGCGTCATCTCGACCATGATGTTCTGACCGCTCGCATTTCCGGTGTTGCCCACGATCAAGTTGTGATTAGGCAGCAGCGCGGCGCTGATCGGTCCGTTCAGCGGGCTCCCGGCGGAGACGAGCTTGGCATCCGATGCGTTCGGACCAGTGAACGTCTTGCCGTTTTTACCGACCTTAATACCACCCGCCGGAATCGCGCTCACGTTTGAAAACGAAACCACGGTGTTGTTGGTACCGTCGACGATGTAGAGCACGTCGCCCTTCGGATCGTACGTTAGGCCCGACGGTCCGAGGATACCGCCCGGCTTGCCTCCATTGACGGCGAAACCCTTGGCGATCACGTCGTAGGTGAACTTCGATCCCAGGTTGATCCGGATGATCTCCCCGTTACCCGCGTTGCTCTCGTAGAATGCCGGGCTTCCCGAGCTCGGCTGCGCGAACGCCTGACCCCACGGATGATCGAACGGCTTGCCGTCGATGTTTGCCTCGAGCTTTCCCGAGGCCGAGATCACCGGATTATCGTTTGACGAAAAGGCCGTCGCCCAAATGTCGTCGCCCGTGCTCAGCGCCAGTGCCGCGCATCCGGTCAGCACCTTCCTGTCGGACGACACCAGAAGCGGCTTGGAGCCGGGCTTGGGATGCAGCGCCACGATGGTGAAGCCCGTTCCCTGCACGTTGTTCTTCGCGTTGAAGTTGCAGACGACGAGGTCGCCCGCGGTGAAATCGCCGGCCGTTGCGGGCGCGACGGTGAGTCCGTACGGATTGAGCTGATGGAACTTCGGATCGACGGTCGACCCGATGACGACCTGTTTCTTGTCGAGTTTCAAGATCGAGGTGCTGTCTTCGGTCACCACTCCCCCGGCCGCCGTGTTGGCCGTAGCGCCGAGGTTGCCGGGCAGCGTGCCTGAGGCCGCGCTGCAGCCGGCAGCGAGCGCCGCCACCGCCGCGATTGCGATAAATCTATGAACGTTCGTTACCATGTTTCCCCCACCAAAGCTGCCGCAGTCGAAAGTGCAAAGCCTTTCATAAGCCCACGCTAGAGCGGCGATATGAAAAAATTCTGAAAACCCCGCCGCAATCTACCCGCAACCCGCCGGGCGGACGATCTCCCGATGCAAAGGGAGGCCCTGGTCGTCGCCCGCCGGCTCTTCGAGTCCGATCGGAGCCGCCCGGTCGAAATGGCGGTACTCGACACGCTGCTTCGTTTCGGGCACGGCGCGCTTTCGTTCGCATCGCGCCATGCGATCCGCATTCTGTTGCTGCGCGAGCGCGAGCTCTACCGCGAAGCATCGCCGGCGCTCGCGCGGCTGGGCATCGACGTCGATGCGTGGCCGGCGCCGCCCGCGGGACTTTTCGTCGTGGAGGAGCGAGCGCTGTTCCTCCGTTCGCGCAGTCCCATGACGGTTGCCCACGAGTTTGGTCACGCCCTCGACTGCGCGCTCGGCGGCGGCGTCTATCGCAGTGGTATCGACGGTCGCGTGCGCGCGCTCTTCGCGAACGCGCACGCCTTCATCACGCCCTACGCTGCAACCGGCGTCGACGAGTACTTCGCCGAATCGCTGCGCGCATACGTCGAGGCAAACGATCGTGCCTCACCCTGGCCGCGCGCCACCCGCGCGCGTCTGCGCCACACCGATCCGGGCATGCACGAATACGTGGAAACACTCTTCGAGCGTGAGTTCGGCGGCCGCTTAGAACTCGATGGTAAGATCGCAGCGATATAATCCGCTCGCGTTATGCTACGTACATTGTTCGTGGTCCATCACACCGGCTCTTCCGGGACGCGCGCTTTTTTGCATCCGGCGAAAAAGCTGCTCGCTTCGTCGTCGCTCTCGCCATCCATGGCGGAGCCTGTCCTGAGCGAGCGCAGCGAGTCGAAGGGCTCCTCCATCAGACGCCCGTCGGAGCCGGCGTGACGGGCCCCGAACGACCTACTTTACCTAATGCTCGCTACTTTATTGCCTGGACTTGTTCGACGCTGACGCCGCTCGCGTTGTTGTTCCAGGCGCTGCGAATATACGTGACGACGGAGGCGATCTGGTCGTCCGAGAGCTGATGTTTCCAGCTTGGCATGATGCCGCTGTAGGTGGCGCCCCCAACGACGACGCGTCCCTCGAGGCCGTCCTTTACGATCTCGATCGTCGCGACGGGATTGCCCGTAACCGTCGGATTACCGGCCAGCGGTGGAAAGGCGCCGGCGACTCCTTTTCCGTCGCTTTGATGACAGCTCGAGCAGTTGGCGAGATAGACCGCCGCGCCATCGCTGGCGGAGGCTGGATTCTTCCCGGAAGCGGCCGAGTTTGCGGCACTCGAGGCTTTTGCACAACCGGTCACCGCAACGACGAGGAAGAGCGAGAGCACGATTCTCATGCGACCCTCCGAGGCCGAGCGCTCATCGCCCAGACGAGCGCTACCAGCAAAAAGTTAGCGACTAGCGAGCTTCCACCATAGGAGATAAAGGGGAGCGTAATGCCGGTGAGCGGCAAAACCCCGATCACTCCGGCCACGATGATGACGACCTGAAAACCAAGGGTTGCGCCGAGCCCCGTGGCCAGCAGTTTCGCATAGAGGTCGGGCTGCTCGAGCCCGGTTACGAAGATGCGGCGAACGAAATCAAAGAATATTGCCAAGACGGCGAGCGCTCCAACGAAACCAAATTCCTCTGCAAAGGCTGCGTAAACGTAGTCGGTCGCTACATCCGGAATAAACTCCGGATGGCCGAGCCGATAACCGCTCCCCATCAAACCGCCCGCCGCAAGCGAATAGTATGCCTGCGACGACTGGTACCCCGCGCCTAGCGGATCGGAGAACGGGTGAAGCCAAACGGCGATGCGCGTATGCACGTACGGGTAGTGGTGAAACGCCCAAAAGGCGCCGCCGGCAAAGAGCAGTGCACCGAATAGCACGATGTCGATGCGGCGCGTTGCCACGAAGAGCATCGTAGCAAAGGTGGCCAGCAGCAGCGTCGCCATGCCGAGATCCCGCTGTACGACCAAGATCGCCATCGATGCACCCCAGCCGATAAAGAGCGGCCCGAGATACTTTACGTTTGCCCGCAGCGACCACGCTCGGGCAGCCGCAATGACGTCGGCCATCTCCGCCAGATATGCCGCCAAGAACAGCACGATGCAGAGTTTTATCAGCTCGATCGGCTCGTATTCGACCGGGCCGAGTTTGATCCACAGACGCGCTCCGTTAATCTCCTCCCCGAAGAGAACGAGCGTCACGAAGAGCGCGAGCGAGGCGACGACCCAGAGATATTTAACCGCCGCCAGACGGCGAAACTGCGCGAATGCCGGCCCGATGGCGATTGCCAGCCCCAGCGAGAGCAGCAACCAAAGCTGTTGACGATGTGCCAGCGCCGGCGAGAGGCGCGCCACTATCGCCAAGCCCAGAGCCGCAAGCACGACCGCGAGCGCCGGCATGACGTCGTCGCGCACGCTCGCCAGCGGTTGCCAGAGCACCCAGACGATCGAAAGCGTGCCAAGCGCGACGAGCATCCACGGCGGTCCGATTGCCTCGTGCGGCGCAAACGAGAGCGTCAGCGCCGCGATGGCCAGTGCGCCGGCCATCGGCGTCAGGCGCCGAACGAGTAGGGCGATCAGTGCGCGAGCACCGCCGCCGCGATGAATACGATCGCCGCAGCGACGGAAACGAGGATTCGCAGGATCGGCGCCGGCAATGCGACGGCTGCCCTAGGCGCCTCGAAGGCGGCCACCGCGTCATCTTCAAAGCGGGCGACGAGGATCTGTTCGCCAGGCTCGGCGGCTTCGAGACGATCCAACAGCGCGCGGCGATCGTTCTCTCCCGCAATTCGGCGTCCGAGCAATACGATCGCGTCTCCGCCGATCAGCCGCGCGTTGGTGACTACGACGTCGAGCACAGGCGCGATGGCAAACGCGCGCGCCAGCACCGCAACGGGCCGATCGTCCATCGCATCGTCTTCGCAGAGCGCCACCACGTCGCCGCCGCGCGCGAGGTACGCCGCCGTTGCGCCCGCGTGAATCACGTACGCGACGCGTTGCACGACTAGCACCGCCGTCAGCGAGGCTGCCGCGGTTACGTAATCGTCATGGCTTGCGGTGCTCGCGTAAAGCGCACCGTTGACCCGCGCCAAGATTGCCAGCAAAGCGGTCGCGGCGGCCTGAGGCCGATCTATCGCGCGCCGAAAGCGCGGACTTCGCATTCTGCGCTGGCACTCCGTACGAAGCCGCGCTAGCAACGCGGACTCGGTCGGCGCGCCGCCGACTTGACCGAAGCCTCGCGCAACCGCTAGAAGCCACGTGCCCGAGCCCAACTGTAGGCTTAGACATGACGCCCGGTCTCCGCGGATTGCGAGCGTCATGCCGGTTGCACCGAGGTCACGACGATGCGGGTCGTTCCGACGTCGATCTCGTCGCCCGCGCGCAGCTCGATCGCGTCGCGGATGCGCCGGCCGTTGAGAAAGGTGCCGTTTCGGCTCGCGAGATCTTCGAGATAGACGACTCCGTCGCGGCTCGAAAGGCGGGCATGATGCCGGCTTACCTCGGGATCCGCCAGCGCGACACCTGCGGTTTTGGATCGCCCGATCTCTACCGGCGGCCGAACCTCGGCTGGGTGCCGGACCGTCCGCTCGAGGATCTCGAGACCGACGCGCATTGGCGTCAGCTTGCCGATCTCCGCTGCCGCTCGAACGCGGGGCCGCGCGGCCAACACCGCCACCACGGCCAACGCGCCCGTGATCTCTAGCGACCCAATGCGCATCTCTCGCGCAAAAGCGGCGACCGCGGCCAACACCGGAATCATACCGTCTCGAACCTCATTCGCGTATTTCCAAAGAGCAGTTCGTCTCCATCGCGCAACGTTTCGAACTTCACTCGCCGTCCGTTGACGAAGGTACCATTGGTGGAGTCGAGATCGCGAACGGACGGCTCTCCCGCGTCGATTTCAACGATAGCGTGAAGCCGCGAGACGCTCGGATCCACGAGAACGATCTCGCTCTCCTCACTTCGCCCTACCCGCGCGGTTCCTTGGATTGAGTACACCCCATCGGGCGGTACGCCCTTGACCATCCGCAAAGAAAACTGCGTCTCGCGCTTGGGCGCTGCGGCAGCCTCGATGGCGATCGCGCCCAAGGGCATGCTCGAACGCGCGGCCATCGCGACCCGGGGCTCCCCGTCGAAGAACGTGACGCCGACCCTGACGGCAAGATCCCGTAGGAGCTCGGCCCAGGCTCGCTCCAGATACTCCCGGTGCTCGGAGAGACGCTCGTAGTCCGCCGGACTCAAGCTGACCGCATATGCGGCGGGCGCGGTTAAGTGTCCATCATCACCGCGCGTCTGCGCCTCCATCGTCGAGACCAGCTTGCGCGCGATCTGCGCGGGTTCCAAGTCGGCCGGAAACGTCTTTGCAAAAGTCCGCTCGATGAATGCCGCGCACGCCTGCTCCATGCGCTCCAAGAAGTTCACGCCCGGCGCTCCAGGCGAGCGATGTAAAACCCGTCGCGTCCGTCGATTCCGGGGGGTACGAGCACATCCCCGGCATCGGTTAATAGCTCTCCGTACGCCGCCGGCATCAGGCCGCGCTCGAAGTTCTCTCGCGCCAAGAACCAATCCACCACTTCCGTCGTTTCGCGCGGATCAGTCGAGCAGACTGCGTAGACGAGCGCACCACCCGGATAGACGTAACGCGCCGCCTGCTCGAGAAGCGCCCGCTGCGCAGCGGCAAGGCGTTCGCCATCGCTGCTCTTCTTCTTCCAACGCGCTTCGGGCTGGCGTCCGACGACCCCGGTTCCCGAGCATGGCGCATCGAGCAGCACGCGATCGAACCGTTGTCCGGGAGGAAGCAACGATTGCGCTGCGTCGCCGATCACGATGCCCGCCACAACGTCCGCCCGTTCCAAGCGTTGCGCCAGCATAGCGGCCTTCCGCTCGTCTCGCTCGATGCAGAGCAGCGTCCCCTCCCCTCGCAGCCACGCGCCGATTTGAAGCGCCTTGTTGCCGCGACCGCTGCAGATATCGAGAATCGCCTCGCCGGGTTGCGGATTAAGAGCCCCAACCGGCATCGCCGAGCTCTCCGATTGCATCCACCACCGGAGCTTGCCACCGGCATCCGGTACGTGTCCGGTTCGCACCAGTAATGCATCCGATGCGAGCGGCGACAGATCGGTGGTGACGCCCGCCGCCGCAAGCGCTTCCGCCGCCTGCGCCATCGTACACTGCAATGCGTTCACTACCACGGCCGGTTGCGCCGGCGCGTTGACTCCAGCCGCGATCTCAGCCACGCGCCCAGCGAAAACCTCGCGCCACTGGCGAACGAGCCAGGTCGGCAACGAGCAAGTCGTCGCCAAGTACTCGTCCTCGCCCGGAAAAAGCTCGCGACCTGGTGGGGGCGGCGCCTCGCGCAAGAAGCCGCGTAAGACGGCGTTGACCAGATTCGCTAGCCCGCGATGCCCGAAGCGCTTTGCAAGATTGACGAACTCGAAGACCGTTGCGTACTCGTCGGCTCGCGTGTAGACCAGTTCGTAAATTGCCAAGCGCAAGATCTCGCGGATCGCCGGAGGCAGCCTCGCAATCTCGACGTCGCGCAGATGCCAATCGAGCGCGCGTCGCATCTTTATCGCGCCGTACGCTAGCTCGGCCGCGAAAGCCACATCGCGCTCGCTGCAACGCGAGCGCCGAACCTGATAGTCGAACGAGGCGTGCGCGCTTCGTTCGATCGCTTTTTCTTTACCAGGCGGTTGGTCCGGTGGAGGAAAAACGTCGCGAACCACGCGCAGCGCCAACTCCCGCGCGGTCATCCCTTGTCGCGAGAGCGGCGATACGTCTCGCCGCTCATTCTTCCACGATTCGGCGCGATCAGCTCGTCGATCACGACCTCACCGGCATTAGCGTGCGCGCGCACCACTTTGACCACGACGCCGTCGATATCCGCGCGCGCCGCCGGCTGCGGAGCGTAAGCGCGAACCGTGCGAACGATACGCTCCGGATCCCAGCTCCAGTCGATCTCCAGATCGTCGCGCACGATGGGGCGCGTGAGGCTCGGCTCGCCGAGCTGAGGGTGCGCGACGATATTCTCACGCTCGGCCAGCGCGAGGCACTCGCCCAGGAGTTCGGCGCCCAGCTCCGCGAGGCGGTCGTGCAACTCACCATAGGTCTCGCTCGGACCGATCTCCAAGCGCCGTGCAAGTACGACGTCACCGGAGTCCAGCCCGGCATCCATCAGCATGATGGAGACGCCCGTCTCTCGTTCACCGTGCAGAATTGCGCCTTGAATCGGAGTCGCACCGCGATACTTCGGAAGCAACGACGGATGTACGTTGAGTGCGCCAAGCCGAGGCAGCGTCAGCAGCTCGGGCGGCAGAATCCGTCCGTATGAGGCAAGTACGAAGAGGTCGAAATCTTGCGGAGCAATCTCGCGCGCGAACTCGCGCAACCGCAGCGGTTCGTAGATTCGCAGACCCAGTTCGAGCGCAGCGCTCTTTACCGGACTGCTCCGTAAGCGATGCCCCCGGCCCGCCGGCCGGTCGGGCTGCGTAACGACGCCGGCGCATTGCGTGCGGTGCGCGACGACGCGCAGGCTCGGGACCGCGAAACCGCTAGTGCCGAAGAAAAGGGTCTTCAAGCCTCCGCGACTTCTTTCTCCTCGTCCACGGTCGCCTGGCGCACGTTCGTCGCGCGATCGATGTAGAGCTTTCCGTTTAGGTGATCGAACTCGTGCTGGAGGCACTGCGCGAGCAGTCCCTCGCCTTCAATGCGGATCTTACGCCCAAAACGGTCGAGCCCGCTTACGGCTGCGCGCCGGAATCGCACGATCTCACCGACCATGCCCGGAACGGAGAGACAGCCCTCACGCAGCTCGAGTTCCTCCTCGAGCCGCTCGAGCTTGGGATTGATGATGACGGCCGGTTCGTGCTCGTCGTCGTGCACGTCCACCACGAAGAGTCGTTTCGAAACGTTGACCTGCGGCGCGGCCAACCCGACCCCGGGCGCCGCATACATCGTCTCGAACATGTCGTCGATCAGCTGTTGAAAGAGCGGCTCTCGAATCTCTCTGGGATCGACTCGCTTCGCGACCTTGCGCAGCGTGGGATGGCCCTCGCTAAGGATCTCCCGTCTATAAGGCATCGCGGGCGGCTATTCGTTATTTCCGCCGCCCGCTACTCCGCGAACTGCGCTTGAGGCCCTACGAACCTCTCTTCGTCCTGAATGCGCTCACCAAGAAATGCGGCGTGCAGCCGGTACCGGCGTCGTTCCATAGCAGATTGACGACCTGATTAGGTCCGATCGGCCCGTAACTTCCGTATGGCCCGATAACCGACGACTGATAGTAAATCGCGTTCGGATAGCTAGGCGACGCGCGCGGCGTCGGAATCGCCTTTGCACTGATTCCGACGAAAGGTCCCGTACCCCAAGACGCCCCGCTCGACGTGGCCAGCAAGAAGTTGAACGAGTTGCTCGGCGGCAACTGTCCGTTGGTCGACACGTAGATATTTGCCAGCGCCCCGGGAGCCGACTTGGTGTTCGGTATCGGATAGAGCACCTCGAGCTTGTTGGGGGGACCTCCGCAGTTCATGCCGGTTCCCGGCGGCGGGCTAGTGTTGTTGGAACCGTTGCACGCCGCCAGGACCGCGGCAACGGCAAAGAGGGCGGCGCAAGCGCCAATCGAGCTTTTCATGTTATGAGACTCCTCGCTGGGACGAAACGTACCCTCCGCCTGCTCATGTGAATCGGCTTAGAGAATGTACCCCGATAGGTCGGCATTCTCCACGACGCCCGCTAGACGCTCTCGCACGTACTCGCTGTCGATGGTAACCGTACCGCCCCTCTCGGGCGCCTCGAAACTGACATCCTCAAGCATGCGCTCGAGCACCGTATGCAGCCGGCGGGCGCCTATATTCTCGGTCTGCTCGTTCACGCGCATTGCGAAGTTCGCCAGCTGCTCGATTGCGTCGTCCGTAAAGTCGAGCGTTACCCCATCGGTCGCCAACAACGCCTTGTACTGTTCTACCAAAGCATTCTTCGGCTGGGTGAGAATCGTTTTAAAATCCGCCGCGGTCAGCGAATCGAGCTCGACTCGGATCGGTAGCCGGCCCTGCAGCTCCGGGATCAAATCGGATGGCTTGCTCATGTGAAAGGCGCCCGCGGCGATGAACAAGATGTGATCGGTCTTGATCGGGCCGTGCTTCGTATTGACGGTCGAGCCCTCGACGATCGGCAGAATGTCGCGTTGTACTCCCTCGCGTGAAACGTCCGGACCGCCGGTCGCTCGCGACCCGGCGACCTTGTCGATCTCGTCGATGAAGATGAT
>JBAPZS010000241.1:0-4743 GCA_049285355.1 Candidatus Cybelea sp.
CCGCGATGCTCGGCATCGAAGGCTACGTCGTGCGCGTCGAGGCGGACAGCGCCGCCGGAACGCCGGCGTTCTCGATCATCGGCCTGCCCGACCGCGCGCTCGGCGAGGCGCGCGAGCGCGTTCGTGCCGCAATCCTAAACTCGGGTTTCGCCTACCCGGCGGGGCGATTGCTCGTAAATCTCTCGCCCGCCGACGTTCGTAAGGCGGGTCCCGCCTTCGATCTCGCGATCGCACTCGCGCTTATGGGGATCGACGAGCAGCTCGACGTGCCGGCGCTGCAGACGTTTATTGCACTCGGCGAGCTCGCGCTCGACGGCCGCCTGCAACCCGTTAGCGGGATTCTTCCGATGGTTCTGGGCGCGCGCGACGCGGGCTTTTCCAAGCTGATCGTTCCGCTACGTAACGGCGACGAGGCTGCTCTGGTCTCGGGCATCGAGCTGTACGCACTCGATTCGCTGCGATCCGCGGTCGCGGTCGTCATGGGGTGCGGCGCGAAATGGCGGCGCCAAACCGCACCGCCCGCGCTCGAGGCAAATGACGAGGCCGTTCACGGCGATCTGGCCGACGTGCGAGGACAGCTGGCGGCAAAACGCGCGCTGGAGATCGCCGCTGCGGGCGGTCATAACCTCTTGCTTGTCGGTCCACCGGGATGTGGAAAGACGATGCTGGCGCGACGGTTGCCCTCCATTCTTCCGCCGATGTCGTTGACCGAAGCGCTCGAGGTCACAAAGATCTACAGCGTCGCGGGACTGCTGCTCGGTCGGCCGGGCGTCGTGCGCGCGCGGCCCTTTCGCTTTCCGCATCACACGATCAGTCAAACCGCGCTCGTCGGCGGGGGTGCGCTCGTCAAACCCGGAGAGATCTCGCTAGCGCATCACGGCGTGCTCTTTTTGGACGAGTTACCGGAGTTCACTCGAAGTGCCATAGAAATCATGCGGCAGCCGCTGGAAGACGGCACCGTAACGGTCGCGCGCGCCGCAGGGACCTTCACGTATCCGGCTCGCTTTCAGCTCGTTGCCTCAATGAATCCGTGTCCGTGCGGCTATCGCGGCACGCGCGGCGCGGAGTGTCGTTGCGACGATGCGATGGTTGCAAAATACGTCGGCAAGCTTTCCGGCCCGTTGCTCGACCGCATCGATCTGCAGATCGAGCTCGCGCGCGTGCCGTTCGACGATATGGTTCGCTATGACGGCGGCGAACGGTCGGAATGCATTCGCGGCCGCGTGGTCGCCGCCCGCGAAGTTCAGCGTAGCCGTTTCGCGGCGAGCGCGCTTACCTGCAACGCCGAAGTCCCGGGTAATGCGATGCGGCGGTACTGCGCGCTCGACGAACCCGCAATGCGTCTGCTCGCACAGGCGAGCGCGAAGCGTCAGTTCTCCGCGCGGGCACTCGATCGAATCGCCCGCGTAGCACGCACGATCGCCGATCTCGGCGGCAGTGAAGCGATCGGCGCGGAGCACGTCGCCGAAGCCATTCAGTATCGAAGCTTGGAGCGTCTGGGCGCTTACGGTTCCGGAACGTCAAACTGGGGAATCGCGTCGCCGTCGAGGAACGCAGGCAGCTCGCCGGGCGAAAACTGCAGGCCGGCCCAAAACGCCCCGAAGTCCCCGTACCGTGCGCTGGCTTCGTCAAAGCGCATCTCGTAGACGAGCTTCTTGAAAACCAGCGGATCGTCGGCATACAGGTCGACGCCCCATTCGAAGTCGTCGAAGCCGATCGAGCCCGAAATAACTTGCGTAACGCGTCCGTGATAGGATCGTCCCACCACGCCGTGCGCGCTCATCATCTTCGCGCGCGCCTCGAAGCCCAGGATATACCAGTTTTGCACTTCGCCGCGCCGCTTGCTCATCGGATAGAAGCATTGGTAACGCTGCGAGGGAATCTTGGCCCAAAGGCGCGGACCGATATATGGGTTATCGGCCTGCTTGCGTACGAGCTCGTCGAAGGCCGCGATCCACTCCGGCGACTGGGGCGCAAGTCCGCGCTGGCTAAGCTCCGCGTGGATCTTTCCCGTCGCGTCGTAGAGCCCCAGCTCCAACACCGATACGTACGATCCGTGCGGCACGAGAAACTCGCGCAGCTCGAGCTTGTCTACCAGCGTTTGGGCGTATGCTAGGCCATCGAAGGTGCGCGCGTAGTGGGTAAGCATCAGGTCGCCTTTATGGCCGACGATCTGCGTGAGGCCGACGTCGCCGTCCTCTCGGCCCTTTAAGTGGTCGACGAGATCGGCGGCGTGGCCCGCATATTTGTTACGCCGCTTCTCCGGCAACGCGTCCCAGGCACGCCGGTCGAACGCGAACATGCGATGGAGAATCCACCAGCCCTCGAGCGACTCTGGAACGTTCGGGTCGCGCATCTCTTCGGCGCTTCGTTCGTCCTAGCGGCGAGCTAATACTTTAGTGCGTTTCACTTCCGCTTCGACCTCGGCCTCGAGCCGGTCCGGTCGCTCGCGATACTTCGCCCAGAGCGGCGGCGTGTGCGCGATGTCGTTGAGGACGCGCGCGTAGACGGCGTTCACCGGCGTCGGAACCCGAAGTTCCAGGCCGGCGGCCGCGACCGCTCCGTTGAGAACGTCGACCTCGGTTCGCGGCTTGGCCCGCCGCAGGTCGATCAGCAGCGAGGGGGGCTTCGTTCCGCGCGCGCCGGCGATGCTGTGCGTCAACAGCGTTCGGGCGAGCGGGCTCGGCAGGTTCGCGACGCCAAAGAGCGCCCGAACCGGATAGCGCGGCAGATCGATCGGCTCGATCTTCAACGCTTGCATCACGGCGCGCACTTCACGAATCATCCGAATCTCCAGCGTGAAGATCTTGTCGAAGTGCACGAATCGGTTCGGCAGCACGTTAAGAATCGCGCAACTGGCATTTGCGACAACATTGAGCGCGAGCTTGCTCCACTTGACCGAGCGCCAGTCCTCGACGACCTTTACCAGCAGTCCGGTGCTCGCGAAGGTGGCGGAGAGCCAGTTGTAGGCGTTGGCGCCGATCGGTGCGAGCGCCAAACCTCCATCCTTAGCCGCCCGCGTATTTCCGTCACGGTCGCGATCGACCGGCGTCGTCAGCGCTGCAGCCACGACGTTATCCACGCCGAAGGCCTCCGCCAATCGCTCTTCGTTTCCGACGCCGTTTTGCGGCGACACGAAGACGCACTTTTCCGGATAGGCAATCGCCATACGCAGCGTTTCGATTGCGTCGTCGGTGTCGTAGGCCTTGGTTGCCACAATTGCAACGTCGGCGTCGTATGGTACGACCTGGTCTAACGTGCGCGGCGCGTAGCACACGTCGACCGAGACGGCGCGAAGGAGATCGCCCAGATACGTGCCGACCGCGCCCTTTCCAACGATATAAACCTTCACGAAAGAACGCCCGTCGAACCGAACCCTCCATCGCCACGGGCCGTGGGCGGTAGTTCGTCAACTATTTCAAATACGGCCCGCGAAACCGGTGCCACAACGATCTGTGCAATACGATCGCCGCGCGCAATGAGCACCGGTTCGCTCCCGAAGTTCGCCAAGACGACCTGGACTTCGCCGCGATAGTCGGCGTCTATCGTCCCCGGAGCGTTGAGGCACGTCACGCCGCTACGAACTGCCAGACCGCTTCGCGGGCGAACTTGCGCTTCGAAACCGGGTGGAAGCGCAATCGAGAAGCCGGTCGGAACGAGCGCCCGTGCGCCGGGCAGCAGCGTAAGCTGCTCGCGGATCGCCGCGCACAGATCGGCGCCCGCCGCGTGTTCGCTCATATATGACGGCAACGGCAATCCCGCGCCTTGCGGAAGGCGTTGAAGCGCAACACGCACCGCGTTCATTCTAGCGGCCACTAAAGCTGAGCCAGCTCTTCGCGAAAACTCTCGATGTCGTGAAAGGACCGGTAGACACTCGCAAACCGGATGTAGGCAACGGGATCGAGCTTGCGCAACGCCTCCATCAGTCGCTCTCCAACCATTGCGGAGGCCACCTCGCTCTCACCGCGCGCAAAGAGCTCCCGTTCGAGATCGGCGGCTACCGCCTCCATCCGGCCCTCCGAGATCGGACGCTTTTCGCACGCCTTGCGCAGACCAGCCAAAATCTTATCGCGGCTGTACTGCTCTCGCCGTCCGTCCTTCTTTACGACGAACAGGCGCGGAACTTCCATCCGCTCGTAGGTCGTAAAGCGGTGCTTGCAGCGCGGGTCCAAGCACTCGCGGCGCCGCCGTACGACGGTCTCGTCGTCGCGCGAGTCGACGACGCGCGTCTCACTCTTGCGACAGGTCGGGCAAGTCAGCGGTAACTCTCCCCCACGGCATATCTTGTGGGCGCCCGTATTATACGTCACTAGTGGTGGGTAACGCAAAAAAGGCCCCTTGTTAAGCGGCCCTTTGGTCTGCTAACGGAAGCGAATCAGCCTGCGGCGCCGATTTTGAACATTTTGGTACCGCAGACCGGGCACTTGCCTTCCGTCGCCGGGCGCCCGTTCTTCATCGTGATCTGGACCGCGTCTTTGATTTCGCGCTTGGCCTTGCACTTAACGCAATACGCTTCTGCTGCCAACTGAGGTACCTCCGTGTCGCCCGCCTATTCCGTCGGGCGCTCCCGATTCCCCCCGCCGCACCCTTGCACGTTCGGCCCGTGGCGTGATGGAGACCGATATGCTAGAGCCGAGCTTCGAGAGCCGCGAGCAGATCGAAGCCGCACGCGGGGGCCGCGGTTTCGAGGCCGCAGCACCCGGCCTGTGGCGCACCGGGAGCCTCGCGGGGCTGGGCCGCACC
>JBAPZS010000242.1:0-4420 GCA_049285355.1 Candidatus Cybelea sp.
GGGCGAAGCATCGTCACGCGACTCTGCGCGGGCACCTCACCGACGATTTCGTCAACGTCGAAGTGCAGCGTTCGCACGGGCGTTTCGAGGACGCCGATACGCACGGCGCGGTTCGACCGATTTTCGATCGTGTACGCAAGCTCCGCGCGTACCCCGAGCGCGAAGTGCGCTGGGGGGGTGCGCTGGATTTCGATCGCGCTCGTCTTTGGGCCGAGCACGATATCGGCGATGGTGCCGAGCAGCAGTACGATTCCCAGGGCGATGGCGAGGGGTGCGAAGAGCCACAACCCCGGTGCGCAGGCGAGGAGCAACGCAACGGCGCCTAGTGCCCAAAGGAACCGTGGCGTCACCCACGCAGGGAGCCATGGTTTAATTCCGGTCAATCCTTCGACTCCGCTCAGGATGACATCACGCTCAGGATGACAGGGAGCCGCGGGGGACGGGGATGGCGGCGAGGACTTCGCGCAGCACGTCATGCGCGGAGATGCCTTCGATCTCGGCGTCGGGCGCGACGATCAAGCGATGCGGAATGACTAAATCGGCGACGCCCTTGACGTCGTCGGGCGTCACGAAATCTCGGCCGGCGATGGCGGCCGCCGCTTGCGCCGCCGCGAGCAGCTGGATGCCGGCGCGCGGCGATGCCCCCAAGGTCAGCCGCGGGTGGGTGCGCGTCGCGGCGACGATGCGATATGTATAGTCACGCACCGAATCGGAGAGATGGACGCGTCGCACCGCTTGTTGCGCTTCGAGCACGGCGGCGGCATCGGTTACCGGCGCGATGTTGGACGATTCCAGCGCGCGCGCATCGAAGCCGGCCGCGGCGCGCGCGAGCAGCTCGAGCTCTTGGCTCTCCTGCGGATACGACGACTCGACCTTGATCATGAAACGGTCGAGCTGGGCCTCCGGGAGCGGATAGGTGCCTTCGTATTCGATCGGATTCTGCGTGGCGCAGAGCAGAAACGGCTGCGGCAATGTGTGCGAAACGCCGTCGATCGTGACGCGCCCTTCTTCCATCGCCTCCAGCAGCGCCGACTGCGTCTTGGGCGGCGTACGGTTCACTTCGTCGGCGAGGACGATATTGGCAAAGATCGGGCCGTTTCGCGTGGTGAACTGCGCCGTCTGGGGATTGAAGACCGTCGTGCCGACGACGTCGGAGGGCATCAAGTCCGGCGTGAATGCGATCCGGCGAAACTCGAGGCCGAGCAGCACCGCGATCGCGCGCACCGCCAGCGTTTTGCCGGTGCCGGGAACGCCTTCGATGAGGACGTGACTGCGCGCCAGCAACGCAATGGTCAGGCCGGTCGTTAGGCGATCCGCACCGACTAAGATGCGTTCCATCCCGGCCGCGAGGCGGCCGGCGAGCTCTTCAACTGAGACGTTCACGCATGCTCCTTATCACTTCGGCGTCGGATGGGCGTTTGCGCGAACGGCGCATCAGCTCCGCTAACGCTGCAATGTAGCCGGACGAACCGCGTTCCTCCGGCGGCTCGGGAAGAAACGGCGGCGCGAACGGTACGTTCGCCCCGATCAACGCCAGGATGACGATTGCGACGACGATCCAGACGGCGGCGTGGACCGGCGACGGCAAGACGGCCCACATGCCGAGCCGATCGTCGTAGCCGTGGACGTATTCGTCGAAGGCCGCCGCTCCATGGTTCGCGATGACGTTGTACGCAAAGGGCAGATTATCCGCGCTGCGCAGTTGAGCGTTGCCGAAGAGGCTGGGCGCTGTGATTGCAACGACCTCGCCGCGACCGAACCGGTACGCGATCGCGACGATTCCGTGCGCGTTGGCGAGCAGCGGCGTGCCGTGCGTTTTATTAGGGAAGACCCACCAGATCGGACCGCGCACGCGCGCGACCCCCGTCGTATACGGGGCGTGCGCCACCGCAATCGCCTCGGTCGAACTGCGCCGTTGGGTGGTGCCGACGCCCGGCGTCACGTCGTTGCGCCCCGCGAACTCGGTGTCGATCGCGACGAGACGGCCGCCGTTTTGGACGAAGCGTTTAAGGAACGCCGCGTCGTGCGCGTCGAGCGGTTTGGGCGAAGTGTCGGCTTCGTATCCCGTCACGATCAACGTTCGCGTCGACGGATCGAGTGCGCTGAGGGGACGTTCGAAGCGTTGCACCGCGACGCCCTCAGCCCGGAGCACCTCGTAGAGCGCGCGGTAACCGTTCGGTCCCGTATCGTAGGCGGAGTAGACCGAAGGATGCTTTTTCTCGATCGTGCTTCGCCCGTAGGCTAACAGCCCGAGTACTAATACGGAGATCGTCAGCACGACGATGTCGAGGCGCAGCTTTATGACTGCGCCCCAGACTGCAGCAGCGTGTCGAAGGCATCACTCGCGCGACCCCATTCGCGCGCGCCGACCGGACGTTCCGCGTACGCCTTCTGAACGAACGGTGCGGCGATCGCATCGAACGGCGAGATCAACGCCGCGTCGTTGGCGCGCAGCTCGCGCCGCAGGTCGCCGACCGTGGCGCTGCGGTTGCCTTCCACCGCACCCCGCCGGTCGAGCAGCACGACGGTCGCCGCAAAGAGCAGCAGCGCCGCACCGCCGTAGTCGCCGGCGTTTGCCGCATCGCGCGCATCGTTATAGAGCGATTGCGGATCGAGCGGTGCGGCGAGCGGCTCGTACGCAAGGCGCGAGGAGCGCACGAGCTGCAGGTTCCGAAGAAGGCGAATTGCGACGGCGAGCAAGAGCAGGCCAACGAGTACGAGCAGCCCGTCGCCCAGACTCATCACGGTTCGGTCGCCGACGTGTACGCGCGCGAAGAGTGCGTGCATCAACTGCAGCCAGCGCGCGTAAAGCCAGCTCCACGCCCGCGACAAAAAGGACTGTGGGGGTGCCGCAACGGGCGACGCCGTGAGCTGATACCGCCCGGGAATCGTGAGCTCGCGCTGCGCCAGCGCATGCAGATCGCGCGGCGGCGCGGCTGAAATTCGCGAGGGCATCGCGAGCGCCACCGCGGCCGCAACCGCGAAGATCACGCGGCCTGCGTGCCGGAGAGACGCTCGAGGCCGGCTTCGACGTCGAACGCCTCGCGCCGAATGCGCACGTCGAAATAGTAGATCGCCAAGAGCACGACGGCAAACGGCGTAATGACCGCGCGACCCAGCCCGTCAATGATGGCCTCCAATGCGGGCAGATGCGCGAACGCTACGGCGAGCGAGACGACGCCGAGCACCGTGGACCCGCCGACAAGCACAGCGCCGGTTGCAATTGCGAAAAGCGTCGCTCGCCAGAACTCGGTGCCGTTAAAGACGCGCTGAAAACCGAGCCGCACCGACGCAAAGACGCCGCGTTCCTCAATCACGACCGCGTACATCGAAAAGGTAAGCGCGACGAATAAGGGTGCCAGCAGCGGAAGCATTACGACGACGGTAGTGAGACCGATACCGAGGCCAACCCAGAAGCCTAGTGCAGGCGAAATCCTCACGAGGAGCGCGGCCGCCACGCTGATTGCCACGACGAGCAGCAGCGTGATGACGTACCACGCCAGCACGACGCAGAAGTCAACCAGGATCAGCCCGATGGTTTGGAGCCAGCGGCGCAATACGATCGCGTAACACGCACGAAAATCGACGGGACGATTGCGATACAGAAACGCGACACCGACGGCGACCGCGTTGAGGGCGAATGGCCAAAGCAGGTACGACATGAGCAGCAATGCGACGAAGACCGCGATCAACGCCGGCGAGTCGAAGAACGTCGGGATGTGCGTCGTTGCGACTCGCTCCGGATGCGTAAATATCTGGAGCAGTGCGTCGAACTCCGATTGGGAGCCACGGTCGAGCACGTACTGCAAGATGGACGTCGGCAGAACCAACACCATCACGATGGCGGCAAACGGCACGAAATTACGAATGTAGAGAGTGACGGCCCGGTCGAAGATCTCGCCGAATCCGAGGGGTCGAAGCTCCATCGTTGCGGCTTTCACGCTTTGATGGGTTCACCCTTGTCATGGTTCGACAGGCTCACCATGACACGCACTCACCGTTCGACAGGCTCATGGTTCGACAGGCTCACCATGACAGAAGGAGGGTCAGGGTGACACGAGGAGTGCGTTGAAGCGGCGGAAGTCCACGGCGTCGGGTTGTTCGAAGTTCATGCCGACGGTATGCGCGATCCACCATGCGCCGCCGTGGCGCGGCAATCGCGCGGCGGTACGCGGGAGCGAACGCGAGGCGCATTCCGGAATGAGATCGCGGTGCACCGGTGGCCGGCAGAGAGCGCCAGGCAGCGTGGCGACGTAGCGGTCGCGGCTATCGAGGGTGGTCGAGAACGCGCCGGCCATATCGGAGGCGTTCGCGTCGAAGATGCCGAGCGAGTCGATGCCGAGCAGCTCTTCGATCGTCTTGAGCATCGCAACCGTGTTGTAGCGCGTGTGCACGACGGTGTGCCGGCGCGTGTAGGCGG
>JBAPZS010000243.1:0-3046 GCA_049285355.1 Candidatus Cybelea sp.
GTTGGGGGCAAAACCGATGTAGGGCGGGACTTGAATAAGCTTACCGTTGTTGTAGATCGCGAGGTGCGTGTGCACGTGCAACGTCGCGTACTCTTGCGTACCGCAGTCGATCCCATCTACCGTCTGACCGAGGCCGCCCTGGGGTGCGTCGGGGACCTTCGCTTTGAAGTATTTCGCGCCGAGCGATTCACCGATTGTCAGCTGGATCGGCTTCGCGCTCGAGTTGGGACCGGGAGTCGGCGTCGCATACGCGTGCTCGACCTGTCGCTTCTGCCACCAGTTGTAGCCGGCAAAGAGGACTACCAACGCGACGATCGCGATCCCGACGCCGATATAAACGGAGCGCATCGGATCGCGGTGCGGCGGAGGAGCGGCGCCTCCGCGCTCTTGACGGCGGCGTTCGGCACGGCTGGGCTGTGACATGCGGTGTTTGCGTTTTCCCTTCTAGTATTGCGTTCTAGGATGGAGCGCGAAGCGGTGCGGCGACGGGCCCATCGGAGAGCTCGAGCGGCCGTTGCGGAACGAGATAGTTGACCACGTAGTCGGTAACGGCGTCGGCGAGGGGCGTGATCGGCCGGTCGTAGCCGGCGGCGCGAAGCCGCGCGATCCGAGCGCAGGTGTAATACTGGTATTTATCGCGCAGTTCCAGCGGCATCTCGATGAACTCGATGCGCTCCGGCAGCTCGAGCGCGCGAAAGATCGGCCGGACCAGCTCGAGCCACGTATGCGCCGTACCCGAACCGACGTTGAAGAGGCCGGCGGCTCCCGACTCCGCGAGATACAGCGTCATTTCAACGGCGTCTTTAACGTAGATGAAGTCGCGCTGTTGTTCGCCATCGCGGAAATCGGAACGGTAGCTCTTAAAGAGCCGGACGCTGCCGCGCTCGCGAATCTGCTCGCAGGCCTTCTGAACGATGCTGCGCATGTCGCCCTTGTGCTCTTCGTTGGGTCCGAAGACGTTGAAGTATTTGAGTCCGCAGATGCGTTCGTCGAGTTGCAAGCGCTTCGCGTAAAGATCGAATAGCTGCTTCGAATAGGCGTAGCCGTTGAGCGGGCGCAGCGAGTGAAGGTCGGCCTCGTCGGAGAGCTCGGATTCCAGGCCGCCGTAGGTTGCCGCCGATGACGCATACACGAAGCGCGCGTCGTTGGAGACCGCCCAATGCGCCAGAGTCTTGGTGTACTCGAAGTTGTTGCGAAGGAGATAGCCGGCGTCGCGCTCCGTCGTCGACGAACAGGCGCCGAGATGGACGATCGTCGCTATGTCGCCGAGTCTATTCTGGGCCGCCGCAAGTGCGAAATCGTCGGCGTCGACGTAATCCGCGAAGCGAAGCGGGACCAGATGGCGCCATTTCTCCGAGCAGTCGAGCCGGTCGACAACGAGAATGTTGTCGAGCCCGCGCCGGTTGAGCGCCCAGATCACGCCGCTGCCAATTAGGCCGGCGCCGCCGGTAACGGCGATTCTCCCCCGCTCCAAGTCGTGCATCGAGGCCCCATAATCCCTCGGGCTCGAGGCTGAGTCCTCCTCAGGGCCTTACTCTGACACCGAAGTTGAACGTGCGGGGCGGCGCATAGTGATTTCCTTGCGCATTCAAAAGTGTGACGAAGTAGCGGTCGTTGAGTACGTTTTGCATCCCGAGGGTCAGCGCGGTTTTCGGCGATACCGCTACGCCTTCTTCCACGTTGAAGGTCGTATGCGGCGTCATTTTGCAGTTGCCGGGAGTACCGACCGGACACACGGCCGAGGATAAGCCGCTGCCGTATTCGCCGTCGGCCGAAAACCAGCCGCCTCGCCGGTCGTTGAGTAAGATGCCGCCGGCGATGCTCCAGTTCTGCTCGTGGTCGGCGGGCGTGAAATCCGCCGGCGATCCGAAGCACGGCGCGAGTAACTGCGTTTCGCAACCTTTATTTAGCGAGACGACATGCGCGATCGAGAAGTACGCTCGGCCACTTCGCGTTAAAGGTTGAACGTAGTTGACGGCCTCTTGCGACAATCTGCCGAGTTCGTAGTTGATGTCCTGATGGAGCAGCGTCACGCCTACTTGGGTGTCGTCGATAAGGTCGTTCGCGTTCTTCTGCCAAACCCGAAAACCCAGATCGCCCGATCCGACCGGTATGTGGCCGCCGAACTCGAGCTGCGTATCCCGTTCCGGTTTTAGGTCGAACTGTGCCACGCTGGGCTGCAGGGGAAGATTCAGCAAGTACGCGGCACGCGGGCTGACGTTTTCCAGCGAAAATGGCTCGAAGAAGCGACCGACATACGCGTAGAGGCTCGCGCGCTTCCCGAAGAAACGCGTGAGCTTGAGCCTGGGGCTGAAGGCACCAAAGCCCTGCGAGAAGTCCGTCGACTTGATCGTGAAGAAATCGTAGCGAAGCCCGTAGTCCGCTTCCCAAAGGCCGCTCATTCGCCAACTATCTTGAATGTACGATTGGTACGTATTCCCAAGGTTCGGCGCATCATCGATGACGGTTGCCGGTGCGCCGGGGCTCTTTGGCGTTTGGATCGGTGCGAGAAAGTTGTTTGGCTGGAGCGTGATTGCGTAGTATTTCAATACGCGAGCGAGATCGTAGGAGAGGCCGGCCGCAACGGTATGCGGGCCAAGGGCCTGGATATAATCGCCCTGCATGATGTAATCGAGAGCGGTCCGCTCGTCCGCCAGCGAATACGCGCACGTCGTCGGGAGGTAGACAATACTCGGATCTTTGAGGGCGTCGGCGCAATCCGTCGACGTGCCGCCGTTTCCGTAGGGCGGCGGCTCAACGTTGAGCGCCTGGCCATAGATCCAGTCGTTGCTTGGATCGCCGAAGTCTTGGATCTTCGAAACCTTGTATGCCGGGCCGAACGTAACCATTCCCGTTTCGCCGAGCGCATGGTGAAACTGAACGGCCAGGAACGTATCGCTTTGGGTCTCGTTGTCGTCCGTCATGGCCGGTTCGCCGTTGGCGACGTCGTTGGGAATTTGAAACGTGCTGGTGCTGTTAACGAACGTGACCTTCGTAAAGTTGTTCCCACCCGCGGGCAAAGTGGCGGTCGCGAACTGCCCTACCG
>JBAPZS010000244.1:0-4140 GCA_049285355.1 Candidatus Cybelea sp.
CGCAAATCCTGGACGCCTTCGATGGGAATGTCATCCTGAGCGGAGTCGAAGGACGACATTCCCTTCAGGATGCCCCGGTCTCAATCCTCATCTGGACGACGACGCCGTGGACGCTTCCGGCGAACGCTGCAATTGCGTTGCGCGCCGAGGCGATCTACGGCCTTTATCGGGTCGACGATGAGATGGTGATCGTTGCCGAGGCGTTGGCGCAACGTGCGCTCGGCGAACGGTTCGACCGGGCGCAACTGCTCGGCAAAGTTCGCGGCGAAGGGCTCGACGGACTCGCGGTGCGTCATCCGTTCATGGACCGCGATTCGGTCGTCGTGCTCGCCGACTACGTCGACCTCGAAACCGGCACGGGCGCCGTCCACACTGCGCCGGGGCACGGCGCCGACGATTTCGAGACTGGCATGCGCTACGGTCTGCCGATTCTCAATCCGGTCGATGCGGCCGGACGCTTCACCGCGGAAGCCGGCCCCTATGCCCGCATGAACATCTTTGCGGCCAACCCCCGCATCATCGAAGATCTGCGTGAGAGCGGTGCGCTGTGGAGCGCGGTGGAGTACGAGCACTCCTATCCGCACTGCTGGCGCTGCCACAATCCCGTGATCTTCCGGGCGACGGCGCAGTGGTTCTTGGCGATGGATCAAAACCTGCTGCGCCAGCGCACGCTCGACGCAACCGATGCCGTCGAATACGCGCCGGAGTGGGGACGCGCGCGTCAGCGAGCGATGATCGAGACGCATCCGGAGTGGTGCCTCTCGCGCCAGCGCACGTGGGGAACGCCGATCCCCGCGCTGATCTGCCGTTCGTGCGGCGAATCGATTCTCGATCCGCGCGTCGCACGCGCGGCGGCGAAGCGTTTCGCAGAGGCCGGCGCCGACGCGTGGTGGCGCGACCCGGTGGAAGTCTATCTTCCCGAGGGCTTTGCGTGCCCAAACTGCGACGCTCGCGAGTTCGAGAAAGAGAAGAACATCGTCGACATCTGGTTCGAGTCGGGCGTGACGCATCTCGCCGTGCTCGGACGCGATGGACTCCCCTGGCCGAGCGACCTCGTGCTCGAGGGCGGCGATCAGTTTCGCGGCTGGTTCCGCAGCTCGCTGATCACCGCGGTTGCGATCAAAGGCCGCGCGCCGTACCGGCGCGTGATGAAGAACGGCTGGGTGAATGACGAGCAGGGACGCCCGATGTCCAAATCGCGCGGTACCGGCATCGACGCGATCGACGCGATGGGCAAGTGGGGCGCCGATCTTCTGCGGCTATGGGCTGCCTCGGTCGAACCGATCGATGACGTCCGCTTCGGTCCGAACGTCGTCGACCAAGTCGGCCGCGTCTATCGCAACCTGCGTAATCGCATGCGCTTCATGCTCTCCAATCTGTACGATCTCTCGGACGAAAGCGTCGTCGCACGCGAGGCGATGCAGCCGATCGATCGCCTCGCCTGCAGCGTAGCCGATGCCTTCGTCGCAGAGGTGAAGGGCGCATACGACCGGGGTGAGATCCACGACGCCTACCTGCGCATCGTCGAGTTCGAAAGCTCGATGTCGAGCCTGTACTTCGATGGGCTCAAGGATCCGCTCTACTCGCGCGCGGCCGGCGACTCGCGCCGCCGCAGCGCCCAGTCCGCGCTGCTCTATATCGTGAAGCGCTTTCTAACCGCAGTCGCGCCGGTGCTCTCATTCACCGCCGAGGAGGCCTGGCAGCATCTGCCGCCCTGGGTGCTCGCGCAGACCGAGAGCGTCTTCGACAGCTCGTTCGATGCGCATCGCTCGCGTGGCAACGCCGCCGATAGCGATCTCGCGCTCTGGCGGCAGTTGCGCGAATTGCGTGCGCGGGTGGCCGCCTCCGCCGAGCCGCGCGACTTCGAAGCGAAGCTGCGCTTAACCGTTCCGACCCACACGTATAAGGCGCTGCACGCGCTCGGCGACAACTTGCGCGAGGCGCTGGTCGTCTCGCAGCTCGAGCTGCACTCGGGCGAGCCCGAGTCCTTCGAGATGCTTTCGGCCGACGGCGAAAAATGCGCGCGCTGCTGGAAGTACCGCACGCTCGGCGGCGATCCCGAGCATCCGGCGATCTGCGACGACTGCGTCGCGGTGGTTCGCGCCTTGGAGCGTGCCGTCTAGGCGCCTTCGCGCCGGCGCTCCCGGAACGCGGGCCAGCGTCCGGCGTCAATTGCGGCGCGTGCCTCGAGCATCAGCGCGTTGACGAAGTACACGTTGTGGTACGAGAGCAGCCGCGGTCCGAGCATCTCTTTGGCGCGGAAGAGATGGGCGAGATAGGCTCGCGAGAACGTCGTGCACGTCGCGCAATCGCAGCGTGAGTCGAGCGGTGCGACGTCGTGCGTAAAGGCGGCGTTGAAAAGATTGAGCTCGCCGCCGTGCGTCATGGCGCGGCCGTTGCGCCCGCACCGCGTCGGATAGACGCAATCGAAGAGGTCGAGCCCGGCATCGATCGCCTCCAACAGATCCGTGACCGTTCCTACGCCCATCAAATATCGCGGCTTATCCTGCGGAAGCAGTTTCGCGCTCGCGCGCGCCGTCGCGTACATCTGCTCGCGCGTCTCCCCGACCGATAGCCCGCCAATCGCGTAACCGGGAAAGTCGAGCTCGACCAGTTCGCGCGCGCTGCGCTCGCGCAGCTTCGGGTCGAGGCCGCCCTGCACGATTGCAAAGAGCGACGCAGACGGCGACGCACGCGCGGCAATCGAACGCCTCGCCCACCGTGTCGTCAACCGCACCGATTCTTCGAGCGCGGCGTGCTCCGCGGGCAGCTTTACGCAAACGTCCAGCACCATCGCGACATCGCTGCCGATGGCCTCCTGAAAAGCCACCACGCCTTCGGGAGTAAAGCGATGTTCGCTTCCGTCAATATGCGACCGAAAGGTAACGCCGGCGTCATCAACCTGCCTGCGGCTCTCTAAACTGAAAACTTGAAACCCGCCCGAATCCGTGAGAATCGGCCGTTCCCACGCCATAAACTTATGCAGGCCTCCGGCCTGCACGATAACGTCCAATCCCGGCCGCAACCAAAGATGATACGTATTGGCAAGCACGATCTGCGCGCCGGCCCGCTCGACCTCATCCGGCGCCAACCCCTTAACGGTACCTGCGGTACCGACCGGCATAAAACACGGCGTCTCCACCACCCCATGCGCAAGCCGCAGCCTCCCCCGCCTCGCACCGCCATCCCGAGTAAGAAGCGAAAACACCGCCGAGTTATCCATGCAGAGTGTCGCTTACCAATGACCGCGCCTGTAAATACTCGGGCGGGGGTTGCGCTTCAAACGACACCGCTTCTCCCGTGCGCGGATGGCGAAACGCGAGGCGCCACGCGTGCAGCGCTTGACCCGGAAGTGCGAACCGAGCTTCGGTCTTACTGTAGAGCGGATCGTTGAGAACCGGATGACCGATGGCAGCGAGGTGAACGCGAATCTGGTGCGTTCGCCCGGTCTCGAGGCGAAAGACGAGTTCGGCGTGCGCTCCGAAGGCTTCGCGGATCTCGTAATGCGTAACGCCGGGCTTGCCTTGGGCGACGATCGCGTATTTCAAGCGATTGCGTGGGTCGCGACCGATGGGGCCCTCGATCGTCCCGAGCGGGTGCGTGGGGACGCCCCGTACGAGCCCAAGGTATTCGCGCTCGATGCGCCGCGCCTTCATCGCCAGGCCGAGAGCGCGCAGGCTCTCTTCGCGCTTCGCGACGACGAGCAGTCCGGAGGTGTCGCGGTCGAGCCGATGGACGAGTCCGGGGCGCAGCAGATCGCCCGGCAAGTGCGCGGGAACGTGCGCGAGCAGCGCGTTGACGAGCGTTCCGCTCGTCGCGCCGTGCGCGGGATGCGTGACCATCCCGGCCGGTTTGTTGACGACGAGCAGATCGTCGTCTTCGTAAATGACGTCGAGGTCGATTGCTTCGGGCGTTGCGACGAGCACCGGCCGCGTCGCGATCTCGAACTCGAGCACGTCGCCGGGTTCGACGGCGTAACTCGGTTTGGCGGGCCGTCCGTTGACGAGTACGTGACCCTGCCGCGCGCTCTGCGTGACGAGCGTACGCGAAGCTCCCGACAGCCGGGCGATTAGGACGTCGGTGCGTTTCCCGGCTTGTTCAGCGGTGACGACGTGTAACAAGGCTGGAGAGCAGCAACAG
>JBAPZS010000245.1:0-8454 GCA_049285355.1 Candidatus Cybelea sp.
GATTACGCCTGGGTCCAGCTGGTCGCCTCGTGCCGGGTGGTGCGCCCTTCCACTCGATCCTGGTGCGTCAGCGCCGCGCCGATGAAGTCGCGATAGAGCGGCGCGGGGTTGTTCGGCCGCGATTTAAACTCGGGGTGCGCTTGGGTCGCGACAAACCACGGGTGCATATCCACCGGCAGCTCCACGACCTCGACCAGCCGCGTCTTGTCCACGTAGTGATGGCCGGTAAAGCGCATGCCGTGCTCTTCAAAGATCGGCCGATAGCGGTTGTTGAACTCATAGCGGTGGCGATGCCGCTCGCTGATCTCGAGCGTTCCGTAGGCGCGCGCGGCGTGACTTCCCTCTTCGAGCGTGCACGAGTAGGTGCCCAGCCGCATCGTACCACCCAAGACTTCAAGGTTTCGCTGATCCGGCATAAAGTCGATCACGGGATCAACCGTCGTCTCATCCACTTCGCTGGTCATCGCATCGGGTAGTTCGCAGACGTTACGGGCGAACTCGACGCAGGCGAGCTGCATGCCGTAACAGATGCCCAAAAACGGAATATGGCGTTCGCGCACGTGCTGAATCGCTTTGAGCTTGCCCTTGACGCCGCGCGCGCCGAATCCCGGAGCAACCAAGACGCCGTGCGCGCCCCGCAATATCTCCGTGCCTTCGTTTTCGATTAGCTCCGAGTCGATGCGCCGGATCTCGACCGCGGCGCGATGGAAGACGCCGGCGTGCGCGAGCGCCTCGTTGATCGAGATGTACGCGTCTTTGAGCTCCACGTACTTTCCGACCAGAGCGATCGTTATCCGGCGCTCGGGATTGAGCAGCCGGTCGGCAATCGCGACCCAATCTTCCAGCGCGGGGCGCGAGGGGGGCAGGTTCAACTTGCGGACGGCGGCCTGGGCCAGGCCTTCGGCCTCGAGATTGAGCGGGACTTGGTAGATCGTGCGCGCGTCAACGTTCTGCACGACCGCGCTCGGCGGGACGTCGCAAAAGAGTGCGATCTTCTCCTTGAGCTCCAGCGGCATCGGCAGCGCGGATTGCGTGCGGCAGACGATCGCGTCGGGCGAGATCCCGATGCCGCGCAGCTCGCGTACCGAGTGCTGCGTCGGCTTGGTCTTGAGCTCGTCGGCCGCGCCAAGGTGCGGCACTAGCGTCAGGTGCACGTACATCACGTTCTCATCGCCGACGTCGTAGCGCATCTGTCGAATCGCTTCGAGGAAGGGTAACGACTCGATGTCGCCGACCGTTCCGCCCACTTCGATAATGCAGATATCGGTGCGAGCCGCCTCCGCGACGCGCTTGATGTGCGCCTTGATCTCGTTGGTAATGTGCGGAATGACTTGGACCGTCGCACCGAGATAGTCGCCGCGCCGCTCCTTTTCGATCACCGAGTTATAGACTTGGCCGGCGGTAACGTTGTTCGCGCGCTGCAGGTTCTCGTCGATAAAGCGCTCGTAGTGGCCGAGGTCGAGGTCGGTCTCGGCCCCATCTTCGGTCACGAAAACCTCGCCGTGCTGGTACGGGTTCATCGTGCCGGCATCGACGTTGATATACGGATCGAGCTTTTGGATCGAGACGCTGAATCCGCGCGCCTTGAGGAGCCTTCCGAGCGACGAGGCCGTGATGCCTTTGCCAAGCGAACTCACGACGCCCCCGGTGAAGAATATGTACTTCGCCATCTCGGGCTACCTCATTTCTCCGTGCGCCGTCGCATTACCCCCTTGTTTGAAGGGCAACGGTCTACGGGCGGAGGCCATAGACGTCGAGCTCGGTCTGCGTGCCGACGTAGACGCGTCCATTTGCGACCGTCGGAACGGAGAACTTGTTCGAGGGGCCCGCGACGTCGCGAGCGCCGGCCCGATCGCTTGCGAAAAGCTCGTGGGTTACGTCGCGCGCGTCGTACGCGCGCAGTACCGCGGGCGGACCGCCGCGGACTCTGCCCGAGACGGCGATGACCCAAACAATCCCGCTCTGCTGACCATTCGAGGAGACCGACGGCGTTGAGCCGGGATAGTTAAAGGTCTCAATGCTCCGGGAGACCGGCTCGTCGGAGAGCCGCGCGCCGTGAAGGGCGTAACGCTCCAGGTGCGCGCTGTTAGCCGCGTAGTACACGGCGCCATCGAAGTACGCCGGGCTGCTGTAATAGCCGTTGAAGAGATTGGCATCGAGTTGCTGCACGACATGGTTTCTATCGGCATGGAAGCCGCCCATGGCGTCGCGGTCGAGTACGAAGAGCCGGCCCTCTTTGCCGCCCGTGACGGCTTCATGAGGATGGGCGCCGGCGCGGTCGGGCAGCAGCATCACACCCCCCGACCCCAAATCGCCGTCACGCCGCGACATCGGGCGTTCGTTGTACGGCGCAAAATAATCGACGACGCTCAGTTGGCTCGTTGCCGACAGCCGCAAAACCGACATGCCGTGATTTGGTCCGCCCACCGCAGCATTGAATGCGCCGTTCCCCGTCGAGACGTAGAGGTCGCCGCGGTCGTCAATCGCGGGCGCCGCGCCACCCTCCCAGATGCCACCAAGATTTCCCTCGGGCGCTACGCAGAAGACGCGCACGACGTCGAGCGCCGCCGCATCGAGCCCGATCATCCAGCCGCGCGCGTCGTCATTCGACGCATATGGGATGTAGACGATTCCGCGCTCAAGCGCCAAACCCGAGCGTTGGAACGCAGTGAACGGATGGAAAACGACATCGGGAAAGCCGGGCGCCGTCGCGCGCACGGTTACCGGGCTGCCGGATACTTCGGCACCGCTCGCAACGTCGAGCACATGCAGCCGATGAATGAAGTTGCCGCGTTCGTCGGTTTGCACGTCCACGTAGAGCCGTCCGGTGGTCGCGTCGACTACCGGCGTTCCGGTGATTCCATGTTCGGGCGCCATGATCGTGGGATCGCACTCGGGTTGACTTGGGCTCGTGCACGGGACGGTCGTAATGCCGCGGCCCGGATCGATAAAACTCTCGCGCCACAACGGACCGCGAACTACACCCGAGGCGTCAAATGCGTAGACGCTGTCGTGCTCGGTTGCGACGACCACGACGTCGTGCGTTCCGCGACCGCGCACGCGAACGCGCGGTACGTACAGTGGCTGCGTATAGAGCTGGCCATCGACGTGATAGGAGAACAGCTTCCCGAAGCGTTTGGAGCTCACGAGCGCCGGCGTGAGGATCGTCTCGGCGCGATTCTGTCCCGTTCGAGCAGGGTCGTTATGCCACGTCAGCACACCGGCGAAGGCAGCAGAGGGGCCCGGTGCCGGCGGGCGCGGTGCGGGCAGAGGCGACGCGCACGCGCCGAGTGCGATGGCTGCAACCGCTGCAAACGAGAGAAGCTTTCGCATGGGCTTGCCCTCCCCGTATAAGACGCTATCGCGCGATTGTTCGCGCGGGGCAGCCGCTCCTCGTGGCAGACGGAATTACAGGCATTGTGCGGCGAAGGAATTGCCGGTGGGGCTATCCCTCGCGGTTTTTTGGGGGCTTTGCATCGTTTGCGAGGCGGTTCTCCTCGTATACGATCGTCAAAGCGCGTATCTCGGTTACGGCGCCTTCGCCTATGGAGCGGTGCTCTGGATCATCACCAGATCTTGCATTCGTTTGGACGTGCAGTCCGAGCAACGCGCGCTCAAGGCTGCGGCCACGGGATGGCGGCTTTGGGCGCGGGTTGCGGTAGTGGCGACAACTTTAGCGCTCGTCATTCCCGGCCGGCAGCTGCTTTGGCATAGCTCGGCCGTAGCCGCGATTCAACGCTTTTCGGCGCCCGTTCATCTGGGCGCCGACAGCGCGATACCGAACTTCGTCTTCTACGCGCTCGTGCCGGGTCTGTTGTTGCTCGCGCTCGGAGCCAAACCGATCGAGCTCGGTTTGACGGCGTGGCGTAAAGGAGGAACGCTCGCACTCCTCGGCGCGCTGGTGCTGCCCGCGATCTTCACGGTGATTTGGTTTGCCAAGGCAGATGGTAGCGTTGCTCTCCTGCTCTTCTTCTTCGTGCGGAATCTTTTGAGCAACGGTTTCAGCGAAGAGTTCCTCATGCGTGGGATGCTCTTTAGCCATTTGCGCGCATTTATGTCCAAAGAGTGGGGTCTGGTAACGCAGGCCTTCCTATTTGGGCTATTTCATTTCGAGGCGGGCGAACGCCCGGGCTGGGGATTGGAAGCTGCCGCCGTCATCGCAATGAACGCCCCGATAGGCTATTTCCTCGGCCTCATGGCGCTACGCGCGCGCAGCGTGGTCTTTACCGGGCTGATTCATGCGACGCTGGACATGATGGGAGAGATGACGCGCGGCTGATCCTCACGTAACGGTCGAGGCCGGCGTAATCGCGCCGGACGGCGATCGCGGTGTTCGGGAAAATCGATTTTGCTGCCTCGGCAAGAGCCGCTATCGTGGGAGGCGCCGCTTCCAACAGAATCAGAGCGTCTGGGGTCGCCAGCGACGGAAGCGCGTCGAGGAGCCTGCGATAGAGCGCTAATCCATCGGGGCCGCCGTCGAGGGCGACGAGTGGCTCAAAGGCGATGGGATCCGGTTTTTCGGGGATGTCTTTTGTTGGGACGTACGGCAGGTTTGCGATAATGACGTCGTAGCGTTTGTTCTTTACCGGTTCGATGAGGTCGCCGACATAGAAGTCGCAGGATACCTTGAGGCGCTCCGCGTTCTTCTTTGCGATTTCGACTGCGGCCGGCGAGATATCCGTCGCGTCGACCGTAGCATGCGTCTGCGCGGCTATGGTGCAAGCGATGGCGCCGGAGCCGGTGCCGACGTCGAGCGCGCGCAGAGGCCGTTTTCCAATGAAGCGAATCGCTTCATCCACGAGATGTTCGGTCTCCGGACGTGGGATGAGCACGTTCTCATCAACGAGGAACTCGCGCCCGTAGAAGCCCGCGCTGCCGAGCAGATACGCGGTCGGTATGCCCCGGGCGCGCTGCGCGCTGAGCCGTTCAAAGGCGTCCGCTTCTTCCGCCGACGGCGTCGCGCCGCCGTGAGCGACGAGCCAGGCGCGCTCGCGGCGCATAACGTGGGCCAACAACAACGTCGCGTCGGCGCGTGACGCGCTACGCGACAGCAGCTCGTCGATTGAGGCTGGGACGCATTGACAATTGTGCTGGTGCCACGCGACGAACCCCGCGTTAGGCATTGGATTCGCCCGCGAGCCGGCGGGCACGGTCGTCGGCGATGAGTTCGTCGGCGATCCGCTCGAGATCGCCGTCGACGATCGCTTTGATGTTGCCGAAGTTGCGATTGATGCGGTGATCGGTCACCCGATCTTGCGGAAAGTTGTACGTGCGAATTTTCTCGGAGCGCTCGCCGCTGCCGACCTGCGAGCGGCGCAGCGAATCCACCGCCTCTTCCTGCTCGCGGCGCTTGCGATCGTAAAGCGTCGCGCGCAGCATCGCCATCGCCTTCTCGCGGTTCTGCTGCTGCGAGCGCTCTTGCTGCGAAGCAACGATGACTCCCGTCGGGATATGCGTGATGCGAATCGCCGACTCGGTTTTGTTGACGTACTGGCCGCCGGCGCCCGAGGCTTTGTACGTGTCCACTTGCAGATCGGAGGGTCTGATCTCGATCTCGCGCTCGTCTTCCACCTGCGGCAGAACCGCAACGGTTGCGGTGCTGGTATGGATGCGACCTTGTGCCTCAGTGGCGGGAACGCGCTGAACGCGGTGCACGCCCGACTCATGTTTGAGCATTCGAAACGGCCGGTTGCCCTTGAGCGCGAAAACGATCTCTTTGTAGCCGCCGGCGTCGCTGAGGCTTTCGGAGACGAGCTCGACCTTCATCCCCTGCGTCTCGGCGAAGCGCATGTACATGCGTGCGAGGTCGCCGGCGAAGATCGCCGCTTCGTCGCCGCCCGTGCCGGCGCGAATCTCGACGAAGACGTCCTTCTCGTCGTCGGGATCCTGCGGAACCATCAGCGCGGCCAGCTCGGCTTCGAGCGCCGCGATGTCATCGCGTAGCGTTTGGTTCTCTTGCAGCGCCAGCTCGCGCAGCTCGCCCGCCTCTTCGCCGGCAAGCGCTTCATTCGCGCTCACCTGTGCGCGAAGGCTGCTAAGACGGCGATGGGTTTGCACGGGCGCCTCGAGTTGGGCGCGTTCTTTGACCAGCGCGGTAAACCGCGCTTGGTCGAATTCTCCCGATGGGTTGGCGAGCTCGCCTTCGATCTCGTCGAAACGGCGCGCCATCGTTTCGAGGCGCTCCGTTATCGCGTCGGTCTGCGGTGCCGTTAGCCTGCCGCGGCAGCCGCCTTCTTAGCCTCTCGAGCGACCTGGCGGGCTGCAGCCTCCTCTTGCTTCTTGCGCGCAGCGGCCGAGCGCTGATTGAACTTATCGACGCGGCCCGCCGTATCAACCAGCTTCTGCTGCCCGGTGAAGAGCGGATGACAAGCGGAGCAGATCTCGACCGCGATCTCCGGAAGCGTCGAACCGGTCACGAACGAACTGCCGCACGCGCAATGCACGCGCGCTTCGGGATACCATTTTGGATGAATCTTACTCTTCACAGCCATAGCATTATAACAGAGGTGGCAAGCGCCCACCCCACAGGAGGCTCGGCCGCCGCTCCCAAAGCCAGACGTGTGAAATCGTCCTCATTCTTCGTCTTTGCCGGCGCCGCGATCGCCGCGCTTTTTGCCCTCGCCGGGACGCCCGCGAACCGGTTGGCCGCGGTCGCGGCTACGCCGCCGCCAACGCCCCCGCCGCTCTCGGCGCCGGCCACCGAAGCACCGGCAGAACCAAGCGGCAGTTCACTTCCTACACCGTCGGCCGCCATGCCGCTCGGTGGGAGCATGGCATCGCCCGCACCCGCGACCACCGCCACGCCCAGCCCGCCACCAAACGCCCGCAAAGGGCTAAATGGCGTGTGGGAGGTGCAGATCCAGCATCCATCCACGACCGAGTACACCCACTTTATCATTCAGCAACAGGGCGGCTCGCTGACCGGCACCTATCTCGACGCCGCGAGGAAAAAGTATCCGCTTGTCGGCAGTGTTGACGGAACGGATGTGCGCCTCATCGTCTCGCTTCCCAACGGCACGACGATCTTAATGGAAGGCCGGCTCGACGGCACGAGCGATATGCTGGGCATGTTCACCAACTCCAACGGACAAGTTCCGTTCACCGCGACGTATCGCGCAAAAGAAAAGTGGATTGAAAACGTCAGTCCGTCGCCGGGTGGAATAAGTCAGCCTGGAGGTTATACTCCTCCGTAATCTAGCTCGTTGTTTAGGGCGTTGGGATGGGATGCCGCGGAGACGCTCGTCGCGCTGCATCCGTGCAGCGCTCCTGCTGCCGGCCTCCTCGCTCTCGCCATCCTGGCTCCGCTCGTCGCGCCGACCCTCCTTGGCATTCCATCCCAACGCCCACACAACGGGGGCTTAATCACTACGTCGTTTCGGCGAGGCGGCGTTCGACGTAGGGGACGAGGCCGCCGGCGTCAATGAGCGAGCGCATAAACGGCGGAAACTCGGCGGCGCGATAGGTCGTGCCCTTCGTTAGATTGCGAACGACGCCGCTGGCCGGTTCGACCTCAATCTCGTCGCCCGATTCGATGCCGTCCACGGCTTCGGCCGATTCGAAGATCGGCAGCCCGATGTTCAGCGCATTGCGATAGAAGATTCGCGCAAAACTCTTGGCGATGACCGCTGCCGTGCCCGAGCCTTTGAGCGCGATCGGCGCGACCTCGCGGCTCGAGCCGCAGCCGAAGTTCGTCTCCGCGACGATGATGTCGCCGGGCTTCATGCGCGTCGTGTACTCGGGATCGAGCCCTTCGAGGGCGTGCTTACCAAGCTCGGCCTGATCCACGATGTTGCAATACTTTCCGGGAATGATTACGTCGGTGTCGACGTTCTTTCCGTATTTATGCGCGTGTCCGCGCAGGATTGATTCCATTCTGCTCCTTAGGTTGGGCGGCTCAGGATGACAATGCGAGTTCGACAGAGCGGGGGTCGGTGATGCGGCCGGTAAGCGCCGAGGCGGCGCAGGTCGCCGGCGAGGCGAGATAGATCTCGGCCTTCGGCGAGCCCATGCGGCCGACGTAGTTTCGATTGGTCGTCGAGATGGCGCGCTCGCCATCGCCGAGCGTCCCCATGTGGCCGCCGAAACAGGCGCCGCAGCCCGGTGTGTTGACCGCGCAGCCTGCGGCGGCCAGCTTCGCGAGCACGCCTTCTTCCGCAGCCTGCATCCAAACTTTCTGCGAACCGGGATTTACGATCACGCGCAGGTTCCGCGCAATCTTCTTGCCGTCGAGGATGTTCGCGACGACGCGCAGGTCGTCAATGTAGCCGTTGGTGCACGAACCGATGAAGACTTGGTCCACCGCGAGGTCGTCGCGCGTCACCTCGGAGATCGGGTGCACGTTGTCGGGCGTATGCGGACAGGCGACTTGTGGCTCTAAGTCCGCAATGTCTATCGCGATGACTCGCTCGTAGACGGCATCGGGATCGGCGCGCTCGACGATGAACGGGCGATCGG
>JBAPZS010000246.1:0-2300 GCA_049285355.1 Candidatus Cybelea sp.
CATCAACGATCTGCCGGCGAGCGGCGGCGGTCTCGTCTCCGATATGAACCTGCATTTTCACGGACTCGGATCGTCGCCGAAGCCGCCGGGCGATGACGTCCTGACGATGTTGGCAAAACCGGGTCAACAGCTTCACTACGTCGTTCACGTTCCGGCAAATCAGGAGCCCGGACTGTACTGGTACCATCCGCACGTTCATAAAGAGACGAGCTATCAGGTCGGCGAGGGTGGAATGTCCGGTGCAATCCTCATTGACGGCATCGAAAAGCATCTGCCGGCGCTGCGGAAGATGAAGCAGCGCTTGATCATCGTGCGGGCGACCGGCATCGGCATCAACGCGCCGCCGGACGACGACGTGGATGCGGCTCCGGCAAGCGGGTCGGACGACGGAATGGGCGGCATGGGCGCCATGCCGGCAGCGACCGCGCGCCCAGCGAACAGCAATACGCAGCCGTGCGTCTTTAACGACCACCTTACCGTCACCCTGAATGGCGCCTACCAGCCCGACATAACGATCGCTCCGGGAGAGAAGCAGTTCTTCCGCCTGATCAATGCGACGGGGCATAAGACGCTGCGACTCAACGTTGAGAACGAGAAGATGCAGCTCGTCGCGATCGACGGCTTCGCACTCGATACCTATCCCGGCACGCCGGCGACCGAGAGCAAGACGGAGTTGATCATTCCCCCCGCGGCGCGCGCGGAGTTCATCGTGACCGGGCCCAAACGCGGCCACACGCGGTTCCGGACGCTCTGCTACAATACGGGTCCAAACGGGGATCCCGACGTTCAGGTGTTTCTCGCGCATATCGTGGCGCCCAAGCACAAAGCCGCCGGCGGCTACTTCTCCTCGGCGCCGCTGACCGTCGGTGCGCCCTTACCGCGTAACGTCTACACGACCCAGCTTCCGCCGCCCGCTGCGAAACGAACGGCGATCTTCAGCGAGAATCAAAAGCCGCAGTTCTTCATCAACGGCGAGATGTTCTCGATGCGCTCTAAGCCGATGTTCGTGGTGCACACCGGAACGACGGAAGCGTGGCATATCGTCAACGTCACGCAAGAGATCCATGATTTTCACATCCATCAAATCCATTTCTTGGTCGAGAAGATCAACGGCGTGAAGGTCGACCATCCCTTCTGGGCCGACAGCACCATCATTCCGCATAGCTACAAGGTCGGCAATCGCTCCATCCCGGGAACGCTCGATCTCTTGATGGATTTCCGCTCGCCGCTCATCAAGGGGGAGTTTCTCTTCCATTGCCACATCCTCGATCACGAGGACGAAGGCATGATGGCGAAGATCGAGGCGATCTAGGTTCCCTAGGTAGTTCTGACCGTTCGCTCCGCCAGACGCAGCGCGGCGTCGATGCCGACTGCAAGCGCACAGGTCGCAAGACTGCCGGCGACGATCATCTGCGGTTGATGCAGCGTCAGACCGTTGAAGATCAGCACGCCGAGCCCGACGCCGCCCACGTATCCGCCGAGCGTTGCGATCGAGATCATCGCGATCGCCGCGATCCGTACTCCGCCGATTAGAACGGGCAGCGCTAACGGAAACTCGACTCGTAGCAGCACTTGAAGCGGCGACATGCCCAAACCTCGCGCGGCCTCGACCTGTGCGCGATCTACACCGTTTATGCCGGCCGCGACGTTGCGCGCAAGAACGAACTGCGCGTAGACGACCAGCGCGACGAAGATCGGCGTAAAGCCGAGACCGAACCATTCAACGAGTACGGCAAGTAACGCGAGACTCGGAATCGTGTAGATCGCACCGAGCGTACCGAGCAGCAACGGTGCGACGCTGCGCTGCCGCGCGGCCCACAAGCCGAGCGGCCCCGCGATGACGAACGCGGCCAAGAGAGCGACCGTAACGAGCCCCAGATGATCGGCAGCTAGCGCCGCGACGCGCGCCGGGTGCGTGGCGAGATAGGTCATTCCTTGCCCGCGCGCAGCAGGTCGCGCGTGTGCAGGAAGTAGCTGCGATAGACGTCGTCGCCGGCATGCACGAGGTCGCGAACGTACGCCGTTGCCGGGGCATCGAAAAGCTCGAGCGGCGCCCCGAGTTGCTCGACCTTTCCTTCGCGCATCACGACGATCCGATCCGCGAGGCGAAAGGCTTCGTCAACGTCGTGGGTCACGAAGAGCGTCGTGGTGTGAAGTTCGCGCACGATGCGTATCAGCTCGCGCTGCAGCGCGGTGCGCGCCACCACGTCGACGGCGCCGAAGGGTTCATCCATCAGCAGCGCCCGCGGCCGGGCGGCGAGCGCGCGCGCGACGCCGACGCGCTGCTGCTGGCCGCCGGA
>JBAPZS010000247.1:0-3453 GCA_049285355.1 Candidatus Cybelea sp.
CGTTTGGACGCCGCCTCCGATGCCCGTGATGAGCACCGTCTCGCCGGCGCGCAGCGCTCCGCGCGTAAAGACCGCGCGATAAGCCGTAAGGCCGGCCAGTGGAATCGCCGCCGCCTCTTCCATCGAAAGATGCTCGGGCTTGGGATAGACGTTCTCCGCCGGCACGCTGACGTAGCCGGCAAAGGTTCCGTCGCGCGGCATTCCCAGAATTGTCGCCGTGGCGGCATCCCAGACGCGTGCGTCGTCGCCCCAGTGCAGCATTGGGTCGATCACGACCGCCTCGCCCCCGACCTCGCCGGCACCGTCGGAGCCGAGCGTCACGGGCAATCGGATATTCGGATAGAGACCTTGCGTGATGAAGAGATCGCGCCGGTTCAGCGCCGCCGCGCGGATGCGAACTAGAACCTCACCGTCTCCGGGCTGCGGAACGGGGACCTCGTCAACGCGAAGGCCTGACGGACCGCCGATCTCATGCAGGCGCGCGGCGAGCATCACGCGCTACTCGTGCAACGTAACGATGAACTTTACCGACGCCGGCTGGATGTAGAGCGCGTCCGTCGGATAGTCTGCCGAGTACTGCGTGTTGTTCGGGCCGGCATAGAGCCCGCGGTAAGGAACGCCCGCATCGTAAAGCGTGAACGGCCCGGAGACGGCGTTGAAAAGATTCGTCGCGGCGAGCGTAAAATCGATTCGCCCGAAGTTCTTACCAAAGGCCGCATCGACCAGCGTGTAGGGCGCCTGATTGAGCGTGTTGTTCCGGCCCGCAAACGTGAAGGCGGTCGAGGCATGCCAGCCGTTGTAGGCCCAAACGAACGCAGCCGATCCCTGCTGCTGCGGGACGCCGAGAAACTGTTCGTAATCGACGAGCGTACCGCCCGACGTCGGATTCGAAACGTTCGGTCCAAGCGCATACGGATAGGCGACGTTCAGACCGTAAGAGAGCGTCATCGTGACGTTCGCGGGCCGGAAAAACTGCTTGTACCGCGCCTCGGCGCCCTCATACACAGCATTGCCGATGTTGATGGGTATCTCGTAAGCAAATCCGAGCGCGGTACCGCAGTAACTAACGGCACCGCCCCCGGGATAGTAGTTCTCGATCGTATCGCGCAGGTTCGACCGGTAGGCCGTTATGTCGAGGTTCGACGTGCTCGAAAAGAGGTGCGAAAAGCCAAGCTCGTACTCGGTTGCGTGCTCGGCTCGCTCGTTGGGGTTGCCGTTGGGGACGACGCAGTTCGAATCCAACGGGCCCTCGCCGGGGTTCGGCTGCAGTTTACCGTCGACGAGCACGGGGGGGAAGAAGTAGCGTTCCGCGAGCAGCGGAGCGCGAAAACCGGTTCCCACCGAGAACCGCGCGACGCTCGTCGTTCCGAGGTCCTGGCTCAAGCCGAGCCGCCAGTTCAAGGTGTTGCCGAACGTCGAGTAGTTGGCCTCATAGAGTCCGCCCGAGAGCCGCAAGTTGTTCGTCAACTGCTGGGCACCGCGAAAGAAATACGAGTTGATGCTCTGCGAGAGCCCCTGGTCGATACCGAGCCCGGTGAGGGACTCTTGGCGCGCGTAGCCGCCGAAAGCGAACTCGCTGGCGTCGAAGCTGCGCCCCCATGAAAGACCCTCGTTGTACCGCGTATCGACGTGCGAGACGTCGTAGGGCGAGACGGCGCCGCCCTGAAAGTCGATGTTGTTGTCGCTAGCGTAGAAGTCGGCCAGCAGCGTTCCGGCGCCGAGCGGCGTGCGTGAATACGTATCGTAGGCGCGGATGCTCTGCGCGAAATTGGCGCTTCCCTGGCCGACATGATCGCCGAAGACGGGGTTCGACACTTCGTTGGGCGAGCTGGGCGACGACGGCGTGAAGCCGCACGCGGGTCCGGGCCCGGTGAACACGCAAGCGGAGTTGCCGGCGATGCCGTTGAGCGCGCTCGATTCGTCACGGTCGTCACCGAGAGTGAAGACGCGAAAGCCCACATCGGCACGTTGAGAGAAATTATAGTCGAGATTGACGACGCCGAGCCGCGCGGCGATCGTAGATCCGAGATGCGCGTAGAAGGGGCAGTTCGGCGTCTTCGTCTTCGTGGGCTTTCCGCAATAGACCGGCAAGTTGTTGGCCGGTACGATCGACGCGTATTGGTTGACTTGACCGCCCTGCTGGAGATCGTTGCCGGCCAGCGCATAGCCCAGCTTTCCAATAGTTCCCGTCGCGTTGAGCCAGCTCTGCGTCGTCCCGTAGGAACCGACCGAGGTCGAAAAGTTGAGATGATCGTCAAGGGTCGGACGCAGCGAGACGAAGTTGACCGCACCGCCGAAGGTGTTACTTCCCTCCGAATCGGTCGGTCCGAGCCCCTCGGTAACGTTGACGCTATTGAAGGCCGGCACCGCGAATTGCGACAGGTCGATGTCGCCGGTATTTCCGTCGTTGAGTTGTTGTCCGTCGAGCGTCACCAAGGCTTCGGAGGGGTCGGGTCCTCGCAGCGAGACGACCGACGGCGTCGTCGGTGCGCCGGCGTCGGGATGCTGGATGACGACCGAGGGAACTTGCTGCAGCGCTTCGAGGACCTGCGTGTACCCCAGCGCATCCATCTGCGACCGCGAGACGTCCATCTCGGGAATGACGTTTCGATCGAGCGTGAAGCCGCCGTTGACGGTTACCTGCCCGATCGTGCGCAGCTTCGGCGCGTCGCTCGGCTCGAGCACCACGTTGAGTCGCGATCCCTCGGCAATCGGTCCGGTGTTGACGGAGACCGGCGCGAAGCCGCGTGCGACGACCGTCATAACGTAGCTACCTGGCGGAACCTCGGACGAGAAGGCACCTTTGGAGTCGGTGAGGGCGCTCGCCGTCTGGGGACCGCGCAGCGTTATCTGCGCGTGCGCGATCGGTGCGCCGGTCGGCGTGTGAACCGTACCGCCAACCAAGCAGCACGCCGCAATCAGTGCAGCAAACATCGGTGAATCGGTTCGTCCAGGGCAAAGCCAGGCCTTCTCCGGAGGCGCGCCGTAGACTCGCATTGATGAACAAACGAACGCGCATGTTGCGCGCCGTCTTCCGTGGCCTCGCGCGGATGCAGCGCACGTTCACAATCGAGATCGGTCCGCTGCGAGCTCGCGGGGCTCCGGCGATCCTGCTCGGCGTCACCGGCATCGTGCTCGCGAGCGGCGTTACCGCCGCACTGGCCAAGGGAGCGTCTCGTCTGCCCGAGACACTAGGCGAAGCGCGGAAGCTCGCCGATGCACTCAACGCCGGAGCGCCGCGCCTAAAATCGTGATCGACAACGCGGGACTAACCGGCCTGATCGTCGCGACGCTGCCCGACGCCCAGGTGAGCATTCACGATCGAACCGGGACGATGGATCATTTCAACGTCACCGTTCGCTCTCAAGCATTCAAAGACAAGCCGTTGATCCAACAGCACCGGCTCGTCTATGCTGCGCTGCGGGCCGCTCTAGCGGACGGACGGATTCATGC